>DTXE01000495.1 GCA_012962595.1 Syntrophaceae bacterium
ACGGTTTTTAGAAGATATCATCTAATCGAAAAATTTGGAAAGATTAGGATTCCACTTCCCTGGAAGAAAAGCAGCACATAATGATGTCTCTGCTTTGGCGGCATCTGTCAAGACGTAAAGCTTGACCGAAAAGGGAAAAGGTGATATTCGGGGCCAATGTCTTCAAGTACGCCATAGAAAATTTCTTGTGAACGGAACGCAGAGTGAAAGATTTTTAAGGTTAAAGTTGTTATATATAAGAAAGCTCTTCATGGATAAATTAAAAGAGTTGATTGTGCAAGGGGATTTAATTTTTCTCGTATCTGCTTACAAGTAGCCTGAATCCAATCCAGGTTGACCACGAAAATGTTCTCCAAAATAACATTTATCATGCTTAGAATGGGTGAGATATGATATGACGCCTAAGTGGAAGGAATTTAACGCAGAGATAATTACTCCCCTTTTTATTGCAGGGGCTGAGAATAGGAGGATAACCAAAGAACTTCTTCTAAAGGAAGGATTACGTCCCCCATCAATCAAAGGCTCATTACACTTCTGGTTCAGAGCAATGATGGGAGGAATTATTAAAGATGCTGATAAGTTTACATACCTAAGAGAATTAGAGGGAAGACTGCTAGGAGATATAAAATCTTCTTCTACCTTTAAGATTAGAACATACCTTGATGACCTTTATTACCATAAAGTCCACCTAGGGATGAATGATCCAAGAACTCCGTCCAAATTAGCTATCATTCCTCCAACTAAACTAACCCTCAAGCTTAAAATCGAACCAAAACCCCAAAAGCTTGTTTTATCAACCCTATGGCTTGCTACTATGATTGGAAACTTTGGTGGCAGAGTGACAAGGGCCTTTGGAAGCATTCAACTTAATGTCCCTAAGCCCTCAGATGGACTTAACTTTATATACAAAGGCAACCGCCTTGTTGACATAAAGGAGTTTATGGAAACTAATTTTAATCTTATCTATGAATGTTTCAAAAAATATGCAAACTCTGGTGGTTATTCTGGCCCTCCTGACAAGATAACTTTTCCTGTAGTTTCTAAAGAATATACAAAGCTTTACGTCATAAGTCCAAAGAATATATATTGGAGAAATTGGAAATCTGCAATGGATGACATAAGGGATAAATTTTATAGGAAGTTTAAAGATTATATAAATGTAAAGACAATCGGTTCTCCTCCTATCCCATCTCCCCTTTACCTTTCCATTAAGAAGGCTAATCAAAATGATTTCTTTGGGATTGTTCTGGTGTTTAAGGATGATATTTATGTCGGTAAGTATAAAACTTATTTCAAGGATAATGATGGACCATTTGGCAAGATTGAGAAATTTATGAAAAATATGAAACAACTTGAATATAAAGAGATAGATTTATCCTATGAACAATAAATCTCTTCTTTGCTTCACTATTGCATCTGCCCAGGATTTTATTTCTGCAGCGAGAAGGACAAGAGATGCCTGGATGGGAAGCCTTCTTCTCTCTTATCTATCTTTTAGCGCATTAGAGAAGATGGCAGATGGAAACCCAGATGCAATCATAATCCCTAATCTCAAGAATCAGCCATTCTGGTTAAAGAGAATGGGTAAATCTGTTAGTCCTGAACAGATTGAGATAGCAAGCATTCCAACCATCTTTACGGCCATTTTAGACTTGGACAAAGAAAATGCCAAAAATAAGGCTGAAGAAGCAGTCAAATCTATAAATAATAAGTGGAATGAAATTGCTAAAGAAGTAAAGGATTGGGTTAAGAAAAAAGGCATCTATCTTGATTCTACTTCAGAGAAAATATGGGAAAGGCAGATTAATGATACATTTAGCATCTTCTGGATTGTTTTACCATGGGAAGACTCTGCTAATAAACTTATAGATAATTTTAAAACTATCTTTGAGGTTGAAGAAAAAACCAAAGGGCTTGAGGACACATGGTTTGAGGCAATAAAAGATAAGGCTAACACTAAACCTTCACATATTATCTATCCCTTGCTCTTTGACCTTGCAGGAAGACTTCTTGTTACAAGGAAAAATCTTAGAAATTTTAACCAGCGAAAAGAACCAGGGCACAAGTGCTCTCTTTGTGGGATAAGAGAGGCACTTCATACCAATCAAAAGACGACTAAAGGATTTTGGGATAGTTTAGTAGAGGGCAAATCTGTGTCGTTTCACTTTAAAAAAGGTGAGATTCTTTGTGCTGTTTGTACCATCAAGCGTCTTGCAAGTGAGGCCTATTTTTCTAAGAAATTTCGTATTGACCCTGATTTTCCTTCGGTCTCAAGCATAGCCACTGCCTCTTATAAAAGAGAAATTATTAGAAAAATCAAAGAGCAAAAAATACAAAGATATATAACAAAGACAGAGGAATTCCTCAAAAACATTAACCTGAAATACGATGCCCCTCCTATACCAAGGCACCTGAAAGAAATAGAAAAGATTGGCAAATATCAGCTAAAAGCCTTTTCAAAAATAGATGGCATGTGGCTTTATGAAGAGTCCTTCAATTCTGAAAAAATAAAGCGAGAGTATGGGATAGAGCCCTCCCAGAAAGAACTTTTAGAAGCCTTAACTGGCCTAAAAGAAATTACAGATGAATTTGGTACTCCTCCCAAGTATTTTGCTGTCCTTGCGATGGATGGTGATAGGATGGGTGACTGGCTTACAGGCCAAAGGTTATGGGAAGAAGAGAGAAAATTCGTCAGTAAAGCTTATCATAAAGGGCTTACAAGTGCACTATCAACTTTCTCGCTAAGGACTGTAAGGGATATCATTGAAAAGGACTATCCAGGAAAATTGGTTTATGCCGGAGGTGATGATATCCTGGCATTTTTGCCTCTCAATTGCCTCCTTGATGTAATGGGGGCCATTCGACTTGAATTTTCAAAGAGTGGTGTCCCAGATAAACTTACTACCAGTATAGGTGCTGTGGTAGCTCATCATACTCATCCTCTTTACCACATAATGGAGGAGGTTCAAAAGACCCTTAAAAAAGATGCCAAAAAAAGACTAAACAGGAATGCCTTTGCAATTACCCTTTTCAGGCGGTCTGGAGAGGTACTCAGTGCAGGTTGCAAGTGGATATTAAAAGATATAGACACGATGGAATATTTGAAACGGCTGGAGATAATCTTTCGTGAAGAAAAACTTTCTCCAAGAATACTTAATGATTTAAGAGATGCCGTTCCAGGCATACTACCTCTTCCTATTGATGCACAGGCCAAAGAGTTCAATCGCCTCTGTAGAAGGCATATGGATGAAAGCCAGGTATCAAAAGAAGATAAAGACTTTCTGCTTAATGAATTCCCTAAAATCCTTGATGGTCTCCATATTAATATGCAATTCGGAAAAAATGTAAGGAAAGAAGAGCTTTGGAATATGTTTACAAACCTAATTTTTATTGCAGCCTTTTTAGCCAAGGAGTCATAGAATATGTGGATTTTTATAGAGCCCCTTGATGTGCTCTTTTTCCGAGATACCAGGCCTTTTGGCGCAGGTGAAATCCATAGGGCAAAGAGTCTTTTTCCACCAAGCCCTTATGCCCTTCAGGGAGCTATAAGGTCAAAAATTCTTGTGGAACAAGGTATAAGCTTCGAGAGCTTTAGGAATGGAAAGGTATCTCAAGACATAAAAGATGCCTTGGGATCGCCTGAAGGCCTTGGTGACAAATTTAAAATGAAAGGTGCCTTCCTAGTAGATAACACTTTACCGTCTCCTCAATTCTACTTCCAGGCACCGGCAGATGTCCTCACTGGAGAGAACAGGTTGGCGATCCTTCAGCCCACTAATAAACTTCCAGATTTTTCATGGGATATCTCCTCTAAGGGTCTCCTGCCCATCTGGACAAGGGAAAGAGGTCCGTTGAGCCCTCTTCAGGGTTTATTGAGCGAGAAAGAGCTTACTTATTATCTGACTCTCGATAATGCTTCTCTTATGGCTGAGAAAGAGAAGACTCTCTGGGCATCAGAACTCAGGGTGGGTATTGGCAGGGACAAATTAAGGGGAACTGCTGAAGACGGCAAACTTTACATGGCCGAATTTGTACGGCTCCATAAAGGATGTGGCTTTTCCATTGAGGTAGAGGGGGTAAATGGTCTTTTGCCAGAAGATGGTCTTTTATCTCTCGGTGGTGAGGCAAGGTGTGTGAGATATAAAAAGACAGACCCTATAAACCTGGATTCGATATGGGAAAAGGTCAAAGAAAAACTAGAGGAAAAGAAAAAAGACAATATCTATCGCTTCAAATTATATCTACTTACCCCTGCCATCTTTGATAAAGAATATGGGTGGCTACCGAATTTCATTGATAAAGGGAGCTTGCAGGGGCGTCTTGGAGGGTTACAATTTAAACTCATCTCCGCGGCCATTAATAAACCGGTTTACATTGGCGGCTGGGAACTTGCAAAAAAAGAAGGCCCCAGGCCAATGAGAAAGGCCGTCCCTGCTGGCAGTGTCTATTTCCTTGAGCTTTTGAATGGTGGCCTCGATGAACTTAAAGAAATATTTTGGTTTAAGAGTATTCTGTATAATGACCAGAAGGGCGAAAGCCTAACAATGGAAGGTAAGATCGGCTTAGGAATAAGCCTTATAGGAGGATGGGACTATGTTTAAAGAGAAGGAAATGCTGTTTCTATTTACCGAGACACCACTTCACGCAGGGAGTGGTTCAAACCTTGGGGTGGTTGATCTTCCCATCCAGAGAGAGACACACACTAATTATCCCATAATACAGTTCTCTGGAATAAAAGGGGCCATAAGAGAGCTGGCAGAAGAAAGGATGGGGCTATGGGAAGTGAGGAAAAATAAGGATGTCCTTGCAAATAAAGAGAAAACCGAAAAAGAACGGCTTAAAAGAGAGGAAGAAGAAATTCTTAAATTCATTGAAATAGCCTTTGGCCCTGAGACAGAAAGGGCAGATAAACATGGAGGGGCACTTTCTTTTACTGATGCAAGGGTGGTGCTCTTTCCAGTAAGATCATTAAAGGGGGTCTTTGCCTGGATAACCTCACCCGATGCACTCTCCTATTTAAAGAGAGACCTTGAGATACTGGGGAAAGCCCTGGAATGGGAAGCAGAGGATGTGCCCCCTTCTGATACAGCGTATGTGTCCAATGGATCAGATCTTACTATTGGTAAAGAAAGGCAAAAGATAATACTTGAAGAGTGTGCATTTAACACGGTGTCTAATGAAAATGTGGATAAGATAGCAAAGTGGTTAAAGGATAACGCCTTTCTAGAAAGCTACAAATACTGGAAGGATAAGTTATGTAAAGAAGAGGGTTCTGTTATGTCTTCAAACCTGGTCATTCTTCCAAACGACGCTTATAGGGACTTTCTTACCTTCTCTACAGAGGTGGTGCAGAGGATTAGAATAACTCATGAGACAGGCACGGTTGCCAGGGGTGCATTATGGACAGAGGAGTATCTACCAAAAGATACACTGCTATATACCATGGTTACCTCTACAGACCCAAAGGGAGGTAATCCTCCTGATAAGTTAAAAGATGCCAAAGGCATAATAAACTTTTTAAACAATAAAGTTTTGGATACTCAACTCCTTCAACTCGGCGGCGATAAAACAGGCACCAGGGGATTGGTAAGGGTTAGAATTTATGGAGGATAGTATGGAACAAAAGGCATCCTTAAGACAGACCCTTGAACAAAAGAGGGCAAAATATGCATGGGAGAAAATAGTGAGAATCGATGAAAGAAAACGCAAGGATTACAGAGGCATTGTGCAGAGATTTCCATCGCTTATCCAGACCAACGGTCTTGGACAGGCGTTGGCCTTTTTGAAGGCAAAGGCAAAAGATAAAGAACACAGCGAGCATCAATATCTTTATAACCATCTTGAGGAATGGCTTATTTCTGACAAAGGTCCAATTCCTATTTATCCTGATCCTGCTCCAAATGAAAAGGAAGGGTTTAAACTCATTAATAGGCTAATTTCTAACGATAGCACTAATTATCGCCATGCTACTATGGAGGCCCTTGCCCTTATGAAGTGGTTAAAACGATTTGCAGAGGCATTGGCACCGGAGGATAAGGATGAAGGATAGGCACTATAAAGGCAGTAGAAAAAATTTGAGCAAATCTCCAAACCTTGAAGAATTTCGGCCTCCACTTCCAAAAGATATTGAAGAAGAGGTACTCACATTTTATGGGAATCCACAGCCTGAAGGGGGTCGAAAAGACCCTTGGAAAGATTGGAGCATCTCAATTAAAGGCGATAAATTGAGGGAGATAAGTCCATCCCTTTTCTTTCACAAGTACATGCTTTATCCTGAAAAAGAGAATAAAGGTAGATTTCTTAAGGCCTTTTGTGAGGCATATAAGCTTCCTGTAGAGATCATAGATGCAGCAAGGTCAAGATTACAAGGAATTATAGAGTCACTGAAAAAACAAGGGTATGAAATCTCATCAACTGAAAAGGTTGAGGTTATATGGCGTATGATTGTAGGTCTTGGCTCCGCCTCTCCCCTTGAAACAAATATAACGCTTGATAGAATCTATGGATATCCATATATCCCCTCTTCTGCGATTAAAGGCACCACAAGGGCATATGCCTTTCAAAAGATCGCAGGTGCTATAGGTTTGAGACCCCTTAGCCTGAAGGAACGAAAAGAAAAAAGTAAGAGGAAGGAAAGGACCCCTTTTGAGAAACTCGATGCCTTTTTAGAGGAGTCCGACGAGAAGAAACAAAGGGAGCTATGGAAAAGCCTTTCAGAAGACACATTTGTGAAAGAATGGAAAATAGATTTAAGTAAACTTGATGAAAAAGAGATAGAAAATTTCCGAATGGTCTTTGGAACAACAGGCTCTATAGGTAAAGTTATATTTTTTGATGCCTCGCCTGAATGTCCTCCTGTGCTTGAACTTGACATAATGACCCCTCACCATCTTGAATATTAC
>DTXE01000496.1 GCA_012962595.1 Syntrophaceae bacterium
AGAGTTGTGGAATGCAGGAATAATCAATTTTTCTACCTTGGCTGCCTGGAGAAGTCTTTGATCAAAGGAGGAAAAAGTTACCTCTACATTACCCTCATCCTTTAGCCTTATAGCCGAGGCCAGATGGATGGCATCATATGCCCGTAAAGGGTATTTTTCAGTCAACCCTCCTGCCAGTGTTACAAGAGGGCCAGAAATTTCTATTATAAAGTAATATCCCCAATCTTGATTCAAATCATCCACCATCTGACGATAAATTATATCCTCCAATCCATTTTCTCTTCGCTTGCGGGAAAAGGCAGCTCTAGCCTCCACATAGGCCGCCCGAGATGTAGCCACAGTAAAAGCAGATTCTACAAGCATCCTGATTTCTGGACTTCCACTCTCCTCTGCATAAAGCTTGACTAGGCTACTGGTATCCAGGTAGAGAATCAACCCCGATCCTCCAATACTATCTCTGCCAGGGCCTTCCCTTTAACCTTATGTGGTCTCTGAGAACCTTTTGGTTTTCCCCCTTGCCAACTGGCATACCCATACCTAACCAAAGCTAAGACCCTTTCCTGATCCTTGTTCCGCTCCATGGGAATGATTTGGGCTACTTCCCTTTTCCGATCGGTTATAATAACAACTTCCCCCTGCCTCACCTTCTTAAGGTAATAACTTAACTTATTTTTTAATACCTTAATGCCCACTGTTTCCATAAGGCCTCCGAGCGAAGTAGCTACTATAATAACTTAAGATAGCTACAAAGTCAACATTATAGATGAAATGACATCACAATGGATCTCACACGCTCATAGACCTCATCTACCTCTATTAACCTCATACAGAGGTAGTCATCCTCACATTCCCTCTTAAGGCATGGGCTACAAGGAATATCTTTCTTTATAATCACACTTCCCTCTCCAAAAGGAGAGGTAGTTTCAGGATTGGTTGAGCCAAAAATGGCCACCACTGGAACCTTTAATGCAGAAGCTACATGCATTAATCCAGAGTCATTGGTTATAAATAATCGACATATGCTTATCATGGCCTTGGCTTGAGTGAGGGTGGTCTGACCAGCAAGATTTATCACACCTCTTTTGGAGTTTTTGATAAGCTCCAGGGCAATATTATTATCGTTTTGACTGCCAAAAATCAGCACCTTTGCCCCAAAATCATCAATCAATCTGTCTGCCAAAGCGGCATATCTATCTGGAAACCACCTTTTAGTAGGACCATAGGTAGCTCCAGGATTAATTCCTATAATTAGATCGCCTTCTCTAACCCCTAGCCGCTCCAAAATCTGCCTGGCCTCTTCTTTTTCCTCAGCTAACACCTTCAAATTTAAGGTCTTTTCAGCTAAGGTAAACCCCAAAGTACTCAACATTTCAAGATAGTAATCTATTTGATGCCTTCTTAAGATTCTCTTGCTTCTATTCACAGCATGTGTGAGAAGAATTCCTCGGCCATGGGTGTTGTAGCCAAGCCTTAAAGGGATGCCTGCCATGTATACAAGCAAGGCTGCACCAAAGGCATTGGGAAGGCAAATGGCCAAGTCAAAGGCCTTTCTTTTAAGGAACCTGATCAGTCTCCATTTTCCCGAAATTCCAGTGTAATTACTATCATCATAGGTAATTACCTCATCAATATCGGGATTTGAATTAAAAATCTCAGCCACCCAGGATTTAGCCAATATGGCAATGGTGGATTGAGGGAAGGTTAACCTAACCGAGGATATGGCTGGAAGGGGGAGTACAGCATCTCCTATCCAATTGGTGGATCTAATCAAGATCTTTCTAATATTTGAGAAGGGCAGATCCTTTGTGTTCCTTACCTTCACATATCCTCCGGATCACAAATCCCCGGAACCATGGTTTCCAAAATACAGGAAAAGAGGTACCTTTTCAACCCTATTTTCTGCCTCTTATCTCCTGTTTCTTGCCCCTCATGGTATCTTCTTCCTCAGTTGACAGGGTCTCTTGTTCTTGGTATACAACATAAAAATAAATGACAAGAAGCAAGATATAATGAGATGCTTGGTTACGGGTGCAGCAGGCTTTGTGGGGTCCCACCTCTGTGAGAGATTGATCAAGGAAGGAATGGATGTAATCGGGGTAGATTCCTTTTGTGACTATTACCCCCGTAGCATCAAGCAAAACAATATCTCAAAACTTCTCACACATCCCTCCTTTAGGTTTATAGAGGCGGATATATTGAACCTGGATTTAAGTGAATTGCTTAAAGATTTGGATTACATCTTTCACCAGGCAGCCCAGGCTGGCGTAAGGGCCAGCTGGGGCAAGAATTTTGAAGCCTATGTCAGGAACAATATCCAGGCAAGTCAATATCTTTTGGAAGCCTGTAAGATATGGCCTGTCAAGGCATTCATCCACGCCTCCTCCTCCTCGGTCTATGGCGAGACCCGAGACCTCCCTATGAAAGAAGGGGGTGAGACCAAACCCATATCACCCTATGGGGTGACCAAACTGGCTGCTGAACACCTTTGTAACCTTTACTGGAGGAATTTTGGAATCCCCATAATCATTTTACGGTATTTTACGGTTTATGGCCCCAGGCAGCGTCCTGATATGGCCTTCCATAAAATGCTTACGGCTACCTTGAACGGTGATCTTATAACCATCTATGGCGATGGGGAACAGACCAGAGATTTTACCTTTATCTCTGATGTGGTGGAGGCCAATCTACTTGCCATGAAGTGTGGAGCCTTTGGGGAGACATTTAATATCGGTGGAGGTTCAAGGGTGAGCTTAAAAGATACCTTGAAGCTTCTAAGTCAAATAACCAAAAAAGACCTTAAGATTAGGTATATTGAGCCCCAAAAGGGGGATGTCAGGGATACCTGGGCCGATACCTCCAAAGCCAAAAAGTTTTTGGCCTTCCATCCAAAGATTGGATTGGAGGAAGGTTTAACTAAAGAGTTAGAATGGTTAATTGAAGGAGAATACCATGCCTATTAATCCTGAATTACTGGAAATTTTAGCGTGTCCTCAGTGTAAAGGTGATATATATCTGAATGAGACCGAGGATGGTCTGATATGTGACAACTGTAAGCTTATGTATCCTATCAAGGATGACATCCCCATTATGCTTATCGATGAAGCCATTAAGTTGGAGAAATAGAAGGATATGAGCAAGCCCTCTGAACCTAAACCAGCTAAGCTCATCGCCAGTCTTTTTACTGCTGATTTGTCCATAGTAAATGAAACCTTAAAGAGATTAAGGGAACACTGGGGCGACACCGATTATTTAAGTGAGATTATTCCCTTTAATCATACCGATTACTATGCAGAAGAAATGGGGACACCCCTTATGAGAATGTTTGTATCTTTTCGGAAACTAATTCCACCTGACACCTTG
>DTXE01000497.1 GCA_012962595.1 Syntrophaceae bacterium
CAAATTTTCTTAAGTATGCCCTAGGCCTACCACAAATGGGACATCGATTATAGGCCCTTACTTTGAATTTGGGCTTCCTCTGCGCTTTGATAATCAAGGCCTTCTTTGCCAAAATACCCCCCTTTAACTCCTAAAAGGCATCCCTAGCAATCTAAGTAAGATTTTCCCTTCTTCATCCGTGTTTGCAGTAGTGACGATAGTAATATTCATACCCTTGATCTTATCAACCTTATCATAGTTAATCTCTGGAAATATCACCTGTTCTTTTATCCCTAAGGTATAGTTACCCCTTCCATCGAAGGATCTATCGGAGACACCCCGAAAATCTCTAACCCTAGGAAGGGCTACATTTACAAGTTTGTCAAAGAAGTCATACATACGATCCCGTCTTAAGGTAACCATACATCCTATGGGCATCCCCTCCCTTAATTTAAAGGCAGCAATAGACCTTCTGGCCCTGGTAACAACTGGCCTTTGTCCAGAAATTAAGGCCAATTCTTCCATGGCAGAATCCAATATCTTTATGTTCTGTGCGGCATCACCTAAACCCATATTTAAAACAATCTTTTGTAGCCTGGGAACCTCCATGGAATTTTTGTAATTGAAGATCCTTATCAACTGGGGCATGCATTCTTTGAAGTACATCTCTTTCAGTCTGATCATTTAAGACTCCAACACCTCACCACATCTTTTGCACACCCTAGATTTCGTCCCATCTCCTAGGAACCTCTTCCCTAGCCTGACAGGGTTCATGCACTTATTACACAATACCATCACATTAGAAACGTGGATAGGGGCCTCCTTTTCTAAGATGCCTCCCTTACCAGTATAGGGGCTAGGCCGAGTGTGTCTTTTGATTAAATTAACCTTCTCTACAATGACACTATCATTCTTTAAGACCTTTAGAACCTTACCTACCTTTCCCTTCTCCCTACCGGTAATTACCATTACCCGATCATCCCTTTTGACATGGAATCTCCTGTGCATCATCAATACCTTTTTAGTCAGTAAAATCATTCTATGGGCAGGAGGATTTCTTCTCAATCCTCCTGCCAAAACTGACTTAGAACCAGTTTTAGCTAAAGCACCTCAGGGGCAAGGGATATGATCTTCATAAAGTTCTTGACCCTCAGTTCACGGGCCACTGGTCCAAATATCCGCGTACCAATAGGCTCTCTCTGAGGGTTAATCAAAACCGCTGAATTCTCATCAAACTTGATATATGAACCGTCTTGTCTTCTGGTCTGCTTCTTGGTTCTGACAATCACGGCTCTCATAACATCGCCCTTTTTCACCTTTGAACCAGGCAGGGCCTCTTTAACGGAAACCACTATTATATCCCCTAGGCCTGCATATCTCCTCCCAGTCCCCCCTAATACCCTAATACACAATACACTCTTGGCCCCAGAATTATCAGCAACCGTCAATCTGGTATGTGTCTGAATCATGGAAAATATCTATTCTATAGAGCCCCTTTCCAGAATTCTCTCTACTTTCCAGCGTTTATCCCGACTTAGGGGTCTGGTCTCTGCGATTAAAACCTTATCCCCTATATTACACTCATTCCTGGCATCATGGGCCTTATATCTTGTCTTTCTCCTAACATATTTTTTATAAGAACGGTGTCTTACCATGGTGGTTACTTCCACCACCACTGTCTTATCCATCTTATTACTCACCACAATCCCTAGTTGTGTTTTCTTTACGCCTCTTTCTCTTATCATTTTCTTAAAACCTAGATGCCAAATGACCCCATAAGGTAATTAGGTAAATGGGCTTGATTTGTCATTCCATTAACTGCCTTTCTCGAAGAACGGTCTTTATCCTGGCAATGTCCTTTTTAATGCTACGTATCTTTGCGGTATTCTCCAGCTGATTGGTGGCATGTCGAAACCTCAGATTAAAGAGTTCGCTCCTTAAATCATTCTCTTTTATTCGTAATTCCTCAATACTCAGATCACGAAGATCACTTGCCTTCATATCTTTATCCTCGGGAAATAAATCTGGTGCATAGAGGAAGTTTGTGGGCTGCTAGTCTAAATGCCTCACGAGCCTTGTCCTTTGAAACACCTTCCATTTCGTAAAGGATTCTTCCAGGTCTAATCACAGCCACCCATCCCTCAGGATTCCCTTTTCCCTTACCCATTCTAGTCTCAGCAGGTTTTTTGGTTATAGGCTTGTCTGGAAAAATCCGTATCCAGATTCTCCCTCCCCGCTTAATGTAGCGGGTCATGGCCACCCTCGCAGCCTCTATCTGTTGAGAGGTCAGCCTCCCACACTCAAGGGCCTGAAGACCATAATTTCCAAATTCCAAACTGGAGCCTCTGTAGGCAATACCGCTCATTCTACCCTTCTGCTGTTTTCGGAATTTTACCTTTTTAGGACTAAGCATCGCTTCGCTCACCTTCCAAAACTTCGCCTTTAAATATCCATACCTTTACACCTATAATGCCATAAGTGGTCTTGGCCTCTGCAAAACCATATTCAATGTCAGCCCTCAATGTATGTAGAGGAACCCTTCCTTCCCTATACCATTCTTGCCTAGCTATCTCCGCACCGCCTAACCTTCCAGCGCACGAAATTTTTACCCCCATGGCCCCAAATCTTAGGGCTGAGGCAACAGCTCTCTTCATGGCTCTCCGAAAAGAGACCCTTCGCTCCAGTTGCCCTGCTACATTTTCTGCCACTAGTTGGGCATCAATTTCAGGCTTACGTACCTCATGTATATCAATCATAACTTCCCTTTGAACCATACGTTCTACATCGGTTCTCAAGTTTTCTATCTCAGAACCCTTTTTGCCTATCACCATCCCAGGACGTGCGGTATAGATCTTTATCCTCATTTTGTTAACAGCTCTTTCAATCTCTATCTTAGAAATACATGCATGATGCAGCCTTTTCTTTATAAAATTTCTAACCTTGTTATCCTCAGAGACAAAAATGGGAAATTCCTTTTTGGCAAACCACTTGGAATTCCAGGTCTTAATTATACCCAACCTAAGACCTACAGGATGAACCTTCTGCCCCAAATCTTCCTCCTAATTTAAGTAGTCATATTTAATTTGCTATTTGCGAATAGCCAATTGACTAATGACATTTACTAACTAGCTACTGACTCCTATTATTTATCTCTCATCCAATACCACTTTAATGTGACTGGACCTTTTGAGAATCCTGGTTACCCTACCCATAGCCCTCGGTCTAAACCGTTTTAAGGTAGGACCTTGATCCACGAAAATCTCTTTGATGTATAAGGTATCCACATCTATACCAGGATTCTGCTCTGCATTAGCAACGGCAGACCGCAATACCTTACCAATAATCCTTGCCGACCTCTTGGGAGTAAATTTCAAAAAATTTAAGGCCTCCTCCACCTTCCTTCCTTTTATAGTATTAGCCACTAAACGGACTTTCTGAGGAGATACTCGGATATATTTGGCAACTGCTTTAGCCTCCATTAACTATTCTCCTCTTTTTAAACGAGTCTTTTTATCCCCGGCATGGGCATGGAATGTCCGTGTGGGAGAGAATTCCCCTAATTTGTGGCCTACCATGTTTTCCGTGACGAAAACAGGTATAAATTTCTTGCCATTGTGAACCGCAAAGGTCAACCCCACAAATTCCGGTATTATTGTGGAGCGTCGTGACCAGGTCTTGATCACCTTTCGGCTCTGGGTCTGTCTTACTTCCTCCACCTTTTTCATTAAATGGCTATCAACAAAGGGACCCTTTTTTGTAGAGCGTGCCAAGTTACCCTCCTATCCCTATTTTCGCCTCTTAATAATGTACTTATCACTTTGCCTGTTTTTTCTGGTCTTAAAACCTTTGGTAGAAATACCCCAAGGTGAGGTAGGATGCCGCCCACCTGATGCCTTACCTTCACCACCTCCCAGGGGATGATCCACAGGGTTCATGGCTACCCCTCTTACGCTGGGTCTTCGACCCAACCATCTACTCCTCCCTGCCTTACCTAGCGAGATGTTCTCATGATCCACATTTCCAATCTGACCTATAGTGGCCATACAGTTTTCATGGATCAGGCGGATCTCCCCTGAGGGAAGCTTAATATGGGCATATTGACCCTCCTTGGCCATCAACTGGGCATAACCTCCGGCACCCCTCACCATTTGACCACCTTTTCCTGGCCTCAATTCTAGATTATGGATAATAGTTCCAACAGGTATCTTTTTTAGTGGCAATGCATTGCCTGGCTTTATATCCACATCCTCACCAGCAATAACAGTATCCCCTGTCTTTAAATCCAAGGGGGCTAGGATATACCGCTTCTCTCCATCTGCATAATGTAAAAGCGCTATGTTTGCTGATCGGTTAGGGTCATACTCAATTGTGGCTACTTTTGCAGGGATGTTCCACTTATCTCTCTTAAAATCAATAATTCGGTACATCCTTTTATGGCCACCCCCCCTACACCAAGAGGTAATCCTTCCGTAACAATTCCTCCCTCCCGTTTTTTTTAAGGCCAAAAGTAGATTTTTATGAGGTTTGACAGCAGTCAATTCCTCGAAGGCTGAGACTGTTTGTGTCCTTCTTCCGGGAGAAGTTGGATTATATTCTTTTATAGGCATCCTTCAAACTCCCTCAAAAAATTCAATGTGCTCCCCTATCTTGAGTGTAACTATGGCCTTTTTCCAATCTGGCCTTTTGCCTACACTCCTCCCCACTCTCCTCCTCTTCCCTAGGACATTTAAGGTACGAACGCGTAACACCTTCACTTTAAATATCTTTTCTACGGCCTCTTTTATCTCTATCTTGTTAGCATCAGGATGTACCTCAAAGGTATACTGATTATGGGTACCTTTCTTAAGGTTACTCTTTTCAGTTATTATAGGTCTTTTTATAACACTATGGAGATACTTCATGAAAGAAGACGCTCCTCTATCTTGGGTATTGTAGATTCCAGCAGAACTAGGTTTTCATATCTTAATATGTCATAAACATTTAGGCCTTCATGCCCCAATACCTTAACCCCTGGAACATTTCTGGATGATAATTCTAAATTAGTATTCTTCTCGTGAGTAACTATAAGTACATTCTTTATGTTAAGGTTGCTCATAACCTTCACAAAATCCTTGGTCCTTATGGTCTCTAGATTAAAATCATCCAATATTATTAGCTTGTTATCTTGACGTTTAGTAGTCAGGGCGATCTTTAGCGCCTGTCTTCTCACCTTTTTTGGCACCTTATACCCATAATCCCTAGGTTTTGGACCAAAGGCAACCCCTCCACCTCTCCTTATGGGAGATCGAATACCACCCACTCTGGCTCTACCAGTCCCCTTCTGCCTCCATAATTTCCTGGTACTGCCACTTACCTCTGAGCGACCTTTGGTGGAGGCAGTACCTGCCCTTTTATTAGCTAACTGCATATTGACCACATCATGGAGCAAGTGGCTTTTCACTTCCACATTAAATATCTCATCCTTTAAGTTGATAGTGGAAACCTTCTCCCCTTTTATATTGTAAACACCTGCCATAGGCATGGACTAAGCCCTTTTGACTATAATAAGACTCTTCCGGCTACCGGGAACGGCCCCTTTAAGAAGGAGTAAGTTTTGTTCCGCCCTCACATCTATAACCTTCAAATTTTTTACGGTTACCCTCTCACTCCCCATATGTCCTGGCATTCTCTTACCTTTTATCACCCTAGAGGGAAAGGAGCTGCCACCGATAGAGCCAGGACGTCGATGGGAGGTAGATCCATGGGTTTCAGGATGCCTACGAAATCCCCATCGTTTAATAACACCGGCAAAGCCTCTCCCTTTACTTACACCAGTTACATGAACAAGTTCCCCTGGTTTAAACATCTCCACAGTCACTTTCTGACCCACCTCTAAGGTCTCTGTGTCATCTATGGGAAACTCCTTCACATGGTAAAAGGCCTTATCCCCTGACTTCTTAAAATGGCCTAACAGGGGCTTATTGGTTCTAGATACCTTTTTTTCAAGAAAACCAACCTGGATAGCATTATAGCCATCAACATCTGTGGTCTTTTTCTGAGTGACTATACATGGACCGGCTTTAAGCACGGTTACCGGAATAACCGTGCCATCTTCACCGAAAATCCTAGACATCCCCAATTTTATAGCAAGTATTCCATTAATCATAGAATAATTAAGGTTCTTAATCTTCCTTTAAAGTTTGATCTCCACATCAACTCCTGCTGATAGATCAAGCTTCATTAGGGCATCGATGGTCTGTGGAGTAGGTTCCACTATATCAATCAGGCGTTTATGGGTCCTGATTTCAAATTGTTCCCTCGACTTTTTATCCACATGAGGGGAACGTAACACACAGTATTTATTGATGACTGTGGGAAGAGGTATAGGACCTGCTACCTTAGCACCTGTTCTCCTAGCAGTATCCACAATATCTTGAACCGATCGGTCAAGCAACTTATGGTCATAGGCCTTTAATCTAATCCTTATTTTCTGAGCAGTCATTATTAAGCTCTCTCCATTCAGCTACTCTATAACCTTGGTAACAACCCCTGCTCCCACGGTCTTTCCACCCTCTCTTATAGCAAACCTTAGACCCTCTTCCATGGCTATAGGGGTGATGAGG
>DTXE01000498.1 GCA_012962595.1 Syntrophaceae bacterium
AATAAGTTCCATATTTAGGAAATATTCGTTCGTTATAGTACTACTTGCAATACTTGCCATTGCTGGATGTGTATCACCACCAGAAGAGAAGCCTGAAGGAGTCACACCTACTGAGGTTACTGAAGTCAAAATTGGTTCACTTCTTCCGATTACAGGCGATCTCGCGCAATTTGGTGGACCCATGGAAGATGCAGCTAAACTTGCAATTAAAGATGTGAACGAAAATGGGGGCGTTCTAGGTGCTAAAATAAAACTCATAAATGAGGATTCTCGAACCTCTGAAACCGCGGCAGCAGATGCAATGAACAAACTCGTGAAAGTGGATAAAGTGCCTGCAGTAATTGGTGGTGCTGGAAGTGGAATTAGTATGGCAATGATAAGCATAGCAATTAATAACGAAGTTGTTCAAATCTCTCCTGCTTCAACATCGCCCGACTTTACAACCTACCCAGACCAAGACTTCTTTTTCAGAACCGCGCCATCTGATGCCTTGCAGGGGAAGGCTATGGCTATACTCGCGATCAAGGAAGGCTATAAAAACGCTAGCACCTTTGTCATAAACAATCCTTATGGTACTGGATTTGAAAAAGTATTTATCGAAGAGTTCGAAAAACTTGGTGGAAAGGTAATCAACACAGTTAGATACGATGCTGCTGCAGTAACTTTTGATTCTGAAGTTGCAAAAGCATCTGAAGGAAATCCAGAGGTTATAATGCTAGTATCTTATCCAGAAACAGGGAGTCTAATTCTAAAGACTGCGTACGAGAAAGGTGTTATGGAAAATACAAAGTGGTTACTCTCAGAAGGTCTAAGATCAGACGATCTTGCTGAAATGGTAGGAAAGGATGAAAAAGGTAAGTACATAATTGCAGGCTTCAAAGGCACAACCCCTGATCCAAGAGTCACAGGTCCAGCGTACGAAAACTTTAAAAACGCTTATGAGAATGAATATGGAAGAAAAGTCACAACTTTCTGTTCGAACACCTACGATGCCGCTGCCATAATAGCACTTGCTATTGAGAAGGCCGGAAAAGCAAGTGGACCTGCAATAAGAGATGTAATAAGAGAGGTTGCAAACCCACCTGGCATGGAAGTTACGGACCTTGGAGAAGCCCTAAGATTAATCAGAGAAGGAAAGGACATAAACTACCAAGGCGCTTCAGGAGAAATAACCTTCGATGAAAATGGAGATGTCTCTGGAAGGTATAGTGAGTGGCAAATTGCAGAAAATGGTAGTGCTGAACTTGGAGAACCAATAGATATTTAAGTATTAGGTATTAGGTATTAGGGGACAGTGCACTGACAACTGACACCTAACACCTAACACTTTTTTTTTATCCACCTAAATAGAGTTTTAAAACTTCCTCATTTTTTAGAAGATCTTTTCCTTTTCCTTCAAATCTGTTTTTTCCCATATCAAGTACATATCCTCTATCTGAAATACTCAGCGCTTTTCGAGCGTTTTGTTCAACTATCATAATAGAAGTTCCAGTTTCATTGATCTTTAGGATTTTATCGAAGACACTATCTCTGAGTTTTGGAGCTAAATCAGAAGAAGGCTCGTCCAAAAGTAGGAGATCTGGGTTTAGCATTAGTGCACGTCCAATAGCCACCATTTTCCGCTCCCCCCCACTTAAGGTGGCAACTCTGTGATTTTTTTTCACCTCTAGGACTGGAAAAATGCTGTAAACTTCTTCTAAACTCTCTTTGAAGTTATCTTCTCTTATAAAGGCACCCATTTCCAAGTTTTCCAAAATTGTTAAAGAAGGAAATACATTTCTTTCTTGTGGAACATAACCAATCCCCCTTTTCACTATCTCGTTTGGCTTCATTCCAGTTATATCCACTCCCTTGAATATTATTTTGCCCTTTCTAGGCTTCAATAACCCAAATATTGTTTTCATTAAAGTAGATTTGCCTGCACCATTTGGTCCTATTATTGATACTATCTCCCCTTGGCAAACATATAAAGAAACGCGATTGAGAATGTTTAGGTCAGTATAGCCAGCCACTAAGTTCTCAGCCTCCAAAATTTTCATGTTTATCCTCCTAGGTATGCATCTAATACCCTTTTATCCCTCTTTATCTCCTCGGGAGATCCTTCAACAATCAAGTTTCCTTCATTCATTACAAATATCTTATCGCTTATTTTTGTTATCTTATGAATGTCATGTTCTATTATAAGAAAAGTCATTCCTTGTTCACGCAGAGTTTCTATGTGTTTGAGAAGTTTCATTGCAAGGGTAGGATTAACACCTGCAAAAGGCTCATCAAGCAAAAGCATCTCTGGATCAGTCATCAAGGCTCTTGCCAATTCCAACAACTTCTTCTGTCCACCAGATAATGCACCAGCATACTCGTCCCTTAAATCCAAAAGATCAAAAAACTCTAGTACATCCAGGGCTTTTTCCTTAATGCTTTCCTCTTGCTTCTTTACTTTTTTTGGCTTCAACCATAAGTTCATTATGTTTTCACCACTCTGATACTTAGGTCCTAGCATCATGTTTTCTAGTACAGTCATCTTCGATAAAGCGCGAGTTATTTGGAAGGTCCGAACCATACCTTCTCTTGCAATCTTAAAAGTTGGAAGACGATCAATCCTCTTTCCTTTAAAATAGATTTTTCCACTATTTGGCTTATAAAATCCACTGATTAAATTGAAGAGTGTCGTCTTTCCAGCTCCGTTTGGACCAATCAATCCAGCTATCATGCATTTTTCCACATCAAGGCAGCAGCCATTAACTGCCTTGATACCTCCTGACCTAATAATCCTTCTGGCTTGTACATCATTAAAATAATTAGTAATAATCCAATAACCATAATTCTTAGTGCACCCATCTGATGAGAACTTAAAGGAACTGAGCTTTCCATAAACCTAGTTCCACTGAAAAAAATCTGCAATATAATTGCACCTAGGATTGTTCCTTTGTTATTTGCACTGCCACCTAGCACAACTATTATCCAGGCATAAAAAGTTTCCATTGGAACGAATAACCTTGGATTAATGTATTGGATATAAAAAGCCAAGAATGCTCCAGCCAACCCAGATATTGCAGATCCGATTACTAGGGATTGAATTTTATAACTAAAAACATTTTTTCCAAGTGCAGAAGCTACATCTTCATCTTCTCTAATCGATTTTAAGACTCTACCCCAAGGTGAATTTACCATGACAGATAATATTATATAAATAAGGAACAAAGTTGCAAGTACTAAGATTAATAAAAAGAGATTATAATCTTTGTAAGGAATGTATAAGGAAAGGGGTCTTGGAAATCCATGAAGTCCAAAAGGACCTCTTGTTAGCCACTCTTCGTTGAGGAGGAATAGTCTGAGTATTTCAGAAAATCCAATAGTGACGATAGCTAGATAATCTGCCCTTAACCGCAGAGTAGGGATTCCAAGTAAAAAACCGAATAATCCTGCCAGAATTATTCCAGAAACAACAGAGAGTACTAAGGGAACACCTTTTAAACTTAATAGTACAGTAGCATAAGCACCAATTGCAAGGAATGCAACATGTCCAAAGTTAAGCAATCCAGTATAACCCCATTCCAGATTCAAGCCTAAGGAGAATATTGCATAGATGCTTGCAAACAATATTATAGTTATCAAATAATCTATCGGTATCATGGTGCTCCATACCGCCACGAAAAGTTCTATGACGCGCGCCAAGCGATTTGCGCGACAGCCAGTATCAAGTTCTTGTTACTTTAAAGATTCCTTCTGGCTTTAACAATAATACTAAAATCATTATTGTAAATCCTACAGCCAATTTATACTCAGTAGGTAAAAATGCTGTAGATATTTCTTGGGAAAGTCCAATTATCAGTCCTCCTGCCATTGCACCATAAGGATTTCCTATACCACCTAATATTACAGCTGCAAACATTGGCAAAAGGAGGACCCACCCCATATTTGGTCTTACAGAAGTTACTAAGCCATAAAGAACACCACCAGCTGCTGCTAAGCCCATGCTTATTACCCATGTCCAGAGTATAACTCTGTCCACATCTATTCCAGAGATGCGTGCTAAATCCATGTTGTCTGAGAGGGCACGCATTGCTTTACCTATTTTGGTTTTCTGCAAGATGTAGTGGATAAGGAACATAAGAATGAAGGCAGTGATTATGACTATTACTTGATTTTGGGTAATGGTGATGCCAAATACATCAAATCCCTTTTTAACGGGAATAGCATAGTGTCTAGGGCTTCCGC
>DTXE01000499.1 GCA_012962595.1 Syntrophaceae bacterium
CAGCAATGGTTACCTTACCTGTAAGCTTAGAGACCAGTTGTGCCTTTTTTAAGGCATTTTCAGAGAAGGTAAGCCCATCTTCCTCTATTTCAGGGATCTCCGGAAAATCTTTTAGACTCTTGACCCTAATCTTAATATCCTTTAGGATACTTTCAATCTCTCTTATCTTTCCTTGATTTGTGGAAGCTATTACCACTTCATTCAAATGGAAAATCTCCTAGAACCTCCTTTTGAACTTGGGTTAATTCTTGAATACCCTTGGTAGCTAGCTTTAACATATCATCAAGAGCCTCTCTAGAAAAGGGCTTCTTCTCTGCAGTTCCCTGTATTTCAACAAACTTACCTCGACCGGTCATAACGAAATTTACATCCACAGAAGCTAAGGAGTCTTCTCTATAATTTAAATCCAAAAGGATTTCCCCGCCCACTAAACCAACGCTTATGGCAGCTACCGAATCAAAGACAGGTATTTGGTTTAAAATCCCTTGAGATCTTAGTCTAATGAAGGCATCTATTAATGCTACAAATCCCCCCGTTACCGAGGCGGTTCTGGTTCCGCCATCGGCCTGAATCACATCACAGTCTATCCAGATGGTTCTTTCACCAAAGGCCCTTAAATCCGCCACGGCCCTGAGCGACCTGCCGATTAATCTTCTGATCTCCTGGGTTCTACCGCGCATCTGCCCCTGTGTTGCCTCTCGGACAGCCCGCTCTGGGGTGGCACGGGGAAGCATAGAATATTCTGCTGTTATCCAGCCAGTACCTCGCCCCTTTAAGAAAGGTGGGACCTTTTCCTCCACAGACGCTGTGCAGATAACCCTGGTATCACCCATTGTAATGAGTACCGATCCCTCGGCGTACTTTATGTAGTTCTTATAGATCTTGACCGTTCGAATTTCATCGGGTTTCCTTCCATCTATCCGCATTGGTTGCCTACCCCTATCACCTATCTCCCTATTCTCCTGACATACTATAGTCAGGCTAATAGTATCTATTCCAAGGTGTCAAGTGAAAAAATGTAAGAATTATTGCACTGCCTTTTTTTAGAATATATAATTACAAAATATGAATAGGATAGCAGACATGTCTCCATTTCTGGTTATGGATATACTGGAAAAGGCCAAGTCCTTAGAGGCAAAAGGGAAAAACGTTGTTCATCTAGAGGTGGGGGAACCAGATTTTCCTACTCCGGCATGCATAGTGAATAGGGCAATAAGGGCTATGGAGACTGGGAAAACCAAATATACCCATAGTCTGGGTATTCCTGAGTTGCGCCAGGCCATCTCCAGCTATTATGTGGATAAGTATGGTGTAGAGATAAATCCAGAGAGAATACTCATTACCTCCGGTAGCTCACCCGGGATGTTATTGATACTTTCCTGTCTATTGGAATCGGATGGAGAAGTTATCCTTTCCAATCCTCACTATGCCTGCTATCCAAATTTTATAAGGTTTTTAGGAGGAAAACCTATATTCTTCCCGGTGTATGAGGAGGAAAGATATGAGTATCACCCTGAGCGGATAAAATCTCTTCTTACCCGCCATACCAAGGCGGTGCTTATCAATTCACCTGCAAATCCCACAGGAGCTTGTATAGACACCCATACTATGAAAGAAATCGCTGATTTGGGATGCTGCATAGTATCGGATGAAATCTACCATGAACTGAGATATCAGGGGAAAGACCACACCATTTTGGAATTTACCGAAAATGCCTTTGTGCTCAATGGATTCTCAAAAAGATATTCCATGACCGGCTGGAGATTGGGTTGGGTGGTGGCTCCACAAAAATATGTACGCCGCCTCCAGAAAATGCACCAAAATTTCTTTATCTGTGCCAATAACTTCGTTCAGCATGCAGGTGTGGCAGCTATAAGAGAGGCTGAAGGGCATGTCAAAGAGATGGTGGCTATCTACGATGAGCGACGTCGGTTTTTGATAGATGCCCTTTTAAAAATTGGCTTCCACCTCTCCTATACCCCAACCGGTGCCTACTATATAATAGTAAACGCCAGAGATATAGATACCGACTCTTACCGCCTTTCACTAGATATACTGGAGAAGGCATATGTAGCCCTTACTCCAGGAATCGATTTTGGTACACGTGCTGAAGGATACCTAAGATTTTCATACGCCAATTCATTGCAAAATATAAAAGAAGGGCTAGCAAGACTAGCAACATATCTGGGGCAAAGAAATAAGCTTGTGAGTTAATTTGTAAATTCTATCTGGTAGAAAACTCTGAAAAAGTTCCACAGATGTGATGTTATGAAATTTTTTGGGGTACCTCATCTGGACGAAGTGAACAGCTCGCCTTTGGGCGGAACAAATCCCAAATACGAAGCACCAAATATTAAACAATATCAAATTGGCTATCTGCTATTTGCAAACTGCGAAAAGCAAACAGCGATTATGATTTCAACCTGCCCGCAGTGCCTTTGCGTCATTTCAATCAAATGGTTCAAAGTAAATCATGCCATTAATTATCACCTTCACATCAATTGCTATGCATGGCAGGCGGGTATTCCCATTTCGAATTTATTTTATGTTATGTATCCTGCATTATACAGTTTACGGAGCGAAAAGGATCTTTTCAGAGCTCTCCTCTAAAAAATGATGGGTATAGCCTTTTTTGATGTAGATAACACAGTAGTGCATGGCATTACTGGACGTATGTTTGCTACATTTCTCCTACTGAAAAGGGAGATAGGACTCAAATCCTATGCGCACATGCCATATTACTCGCTTCTTCACTACCTGGGTTTTTTGGAATATGAGAAGGTCGTTGAATTAGGATTGAAGACTTGGCGTGGAAGGAGTAGTATTCGCCTGAGGAAACTAGGCTTTGAATGCTTTACAAAAAGAATCAAGCCCCGGATATACCCTGGAGCAAGAGATCTTATTAGACAGGTACGCCAAAGCAATTTAATGGTTGTTCTTCTCTCCGCATCTCCAGAGCAGATTATTGAACCGCTGGCTAAAGAGGTTGCAGCAGACGCTATTCTAACAACCAGGATTGAAGTAGAGAATGACCAATTTACAGGAAGACTTACCTCCCCACCGTGCTATGGGAAGGCGAAGATCACTGCTGCCAAGGACTTTGCGGTTCAAAAAGGATTTGAACTCAATCAATGTTGGGCATATGCAGATAGCCAGACTGATATTCCACTCCTTAGAGCCTGTGGCAAGGCTGTAGCTGTAAATCCAGATCGCTGGCTTCTAAAAGAGGCCAGGAGGAATAAATGGGAAGTCATTAGGTTTAAACTATAACGGCCTGATTATTTCTTAGTATAGGAGGTCATTATGCAAGAGGTGGTATCCAAAGGAATTTCTCATGGAGTCTACATTATCACTGTTAAAGCAAAGGATAAGATAAATGGCATGACCGCTGCCTGGGTTTCTCAGGTATCCCTCAGGCCATTACTCCTTATGGTCTCCATTGCTCCCGCAAGGTATACCCATGGTTTGATTAAGAAGTCAGGATACTTTGCCGTTAATGCACTGGCTTCCGACCAGAAAGATGTTGCCAAACACTTTGGGTATAAAAGCGGTAGGAAAGTGGATAAACTAAAGGATGCCTCTTACTTTGATGCCAAAAATGGTTCACCAGTGCTTAGTGATGCCTTGGCCTTTGTAGAGTGCAAGGTAGTAAATATATATGATGTAGGCGATCATACCCTTTTCATTGGTGAGGTAATTGATGGAAAGATCCTGAAGAAGGATAAATCCCCTCTGATCTTTCGTTGGGAAGATTATTTTTGAATGCTCGTTGGGACCTCTTTGCTACTCTATGTAAAATGACTATAGTTAACTCAGCCTCGCATCTAAATCTTTTACTGAGTAAGGTGAATAATCACTCTACGTAATATTCAATTCCTAAATGGGTAATCTGTTCTTCCTCCATCAAGTATCTTAATGTGTTTTTTAATTTAGCAAGTTGGATGAAAAGGTCATGCTCTGGATATAGCCCTTTTGCATACATGGGACTTTTAAAATAGAATGAAAGCCACTCCTGTATACCGCTCATTCCAGCCCTCTGAGCAAAGTCTGCAAACAACACCAAATCTAACACCAAAGGTGCGGCAAGAATGCTGTCTCTACATAGGAAATTGATCTTAATCTGCATGGGGTAACCCAGCCATCCAAATATATCTATGCAATCCCATCCTTCCTTGTTGTCACCGCGTGGTGGGTAATAATTTATTGCCACCTTATGATAGAAATGGTTATATAACGCGGGATAGATGTCAGGCTGTAGAATATACTCTAAAACAGACAGCTTACTTTCCTCTTTTGTTTTAAAAGAACCAGGGTCATCTAATACCATTCCATCTCTATTTCCTAAGATATTGGTGGAATACCACCCACTGAGTCCCAAAAGGCGTGCCTTTAATCCTGGTGACACAATGGTTTTCATAAGGGTTTGTCCTGTCTTAAAATCCTTGCCAGCAATAGGAACTCCATATTTATTTGCAAGATCAACCATTGCCGGAATATCTACGGTTAGATTGGGTGCACCATTGATGTAGGGGATGCCACTGGTTATAGCTGCGTATGCATACAGCATACTTGGGGAAATATTTGGGTCGTTTCTTTCCAGTCCATTTTCAAATTTTTTAATAGTCTGATGTACCTCTGAAGTATTCAAATAGGTTTCTGTACTCCCACACCATATCATCACGCATCTATCAATGTTGTTTTCTTTTTTAAAATTTTCAATATCGGTCTTCAACGCCTCGATAAGTTCAGGATGGTCTTGCTCGCTTTTGATATAATGACCCTCTAAGTTCCTGACATATTCCCTCTTAAATATTGCCTTCTGAGGTTTAATACCTTCTAGGAAAGGCCTAACCCTTTCGATGTGATCCCGTTCCAAAACACCTGCCTTTAGCGCTGCTTCATAGCAATTATCTTCGTATATATCCCATCCGTAAAAGGTAAGATCGTTCAGCTCTGCAAGATTTACAAAATCCTTTATCTTGGGTATTCTCTTTTCAGTCCTCTTACCTAATCTTATGGTTCCCATCTGCGTTAAGGAACCTACAGGGGAGGCACTATTTTTCCTAACTGCCTCCACACCAGCAATAAACGTAGTACTTACAGCGCCACCCAACCCTGGAATTAGGACTCCGAGTTTTCCCTTTGCTGGTCTTATTTGACTCCCTTTTTTAATCTTTTCTTTTTTCAACTTACCCTCCTCACTGGAAATTCATGATATCTTTCTTTATAAACCCATGTTTCATATAGATGTCAAGCCAAAAAATGGGCCTGTTACCCCTCTTGGTTTTAATCGATCACCCCAAGCTTTTTATATAAATTTCAAATAGTTATCCTTGGAGGCTCTTTTTCTGGAGTCTCCCGGCTTTTAGGAGAGCCTCTTTGTCTCTGAGTGAAATTTGCTGGAGCAGTGGGAACCCATCGAGATTATAAATGAAATTATGGTATTATGGAAATACTCCCTAAAAACTAAGGAACTCCAGTTTTTCTCTTGACAACCGGTTTGTTTGAGGTTATCATTCAATTTATTCAATTGAAATTTATGAAAAAGGCTATGGATAATAAAAGACCGGAGAGGATAAAGGGGTGGCTGATTCTACTGGTGATTCTCACATGGATCTTTTGCTCGTTTGATATATGGTCTGATGGTAATTCAGTGAATCATGAAGATTGTAGCATTGAGCAATATTGGAGTTACTCCCATGACGGTGCAATTTATAACAGCAAAGGTGCCACATTTAAGCCTCCAGAAATCAGTAATAATATCAATGAAGAAATCCCCTGCTAATAAGATTAACAATGGCTTACATATCTGGTTTGATTTCTTCTGGTGTGTAGTCCTATAAAACTGCTTATCTGATTGACGAATCTCCCAAAATGTAATTAGCATACCCGCTCAACAAGCAAAATACCCAAGGAAACCTATTAGGAAAATCAAAATCCTCTCATAGAGAGGATCAAGAAGAGGATTCTCCATGGGATTGCTCCATAACTAGTGCTTTCCCTCGCTTTACATACTGCATGCCACAACTGGAACACTGGGTTCTTTCCAGCCCTGAGGTCTGAGCAGAGGCGAGTTTCACTCCACATTGACACATCCATCCGGAAATCTTCGCCGGATTTCCCACAACCAAGGCATGATCAGGGACATCTTTTGTTACCACTGCACCGGCACCTATAAAGGCATATTGGCCGATAGTAACGCCACAGATAATAGTGGCATTGGCACCGATGGTGGTGCCTTTCTTCACTAAGGTTAGACGGAGTTCCTTCATCCGAGGGATGTGGCAGCGTGGGTTAAACACATTGGTAAAGACCATAGAAGGGCCGCAGAAGACCTCATCCTCTAAGGTAACCCCTTCATAA
>DTXE01000500.1 GCA_012962595.1 Syntrophaceae bacterium
CAAAAGCGAGGGAATGATGATCAGAATAAGATAAAGTAGGTTAGGAGTAAGCCCGAGAACTACTACTGACTCCGTTGTCACTATAAGTATCATCATAAGCCCAAAAATAGCACCTCCTAACACCTTACCAAAAAGAACAGCAGGCAAGCTAATAGGCGCTAAGAGCAGCCTTTCCAATGAACCGAGTCGAAGCTCAAAATTGATAACTACCGCCTCTGCTGCAGTTGTGCTGAATAGAATAGTCATCGCAATCAGTCCGGGCACTAATTCTTCGAACTTTTGAGGATTTCTCAGATAGAAGGCTAAAATCCAGGCAATAGGAAAGACGATGCCCCAACTAACTGAAGGCGGCTTGAGATAGTATGTCCTCATATCTTTTAAGGCAATGTAATAAATGCCTCGTAGGTTATCGCGCCACATTATGCTCTCCTCCTTTTTCAATTGCCATAACAGTGGGACTCAAACCTGTAATTTTGATAAAGGTATCCTCAAGGGTTGGTTTAATACTCTTTACAGATTGTATCTTAATACCTTTATCTTTAGCAAATCTAAACACACTATCATATATATCAGCTGGGGTACCGCCGTAAATCCTTACCTTGTTTTGTTCGGTTGCAACCATCCTAACTCCCGAAAGTCTACTTGATAAATCTTCAATCAAATCAGATATTTCTCTCCCAAAAGAAAACTCAATCAATGACTCTTTTTCAACCGCGGTCTTCAAATCTGTTGGCGAACCGATTTTTATAATTCGTCCCTTAACCAGGATAGCAACACGGCCGCATAGAAGGTCTGCCTCCTCTAAGTAATGAGTCGTAAGGAAGATTGTTATCCCTTGTTGGCGAAGGTTGGTGATTAAATTGCGCAAAGAACGGGCAGCCATCACATCTAAGCCAACCGTAGGCTCATCCAAAAAGAGAATTTCAGGGTTATGAATCAAGGCAGCAGCAATTGTTAAAGCCCGCTTCATGCCTCGGGAGAAAGTGCGAAAAGGACTATCTTTCCGCTCATAAAGTCCAAAGATTTTTAACAATTCTTCCGCTCTTTTTCTACGCTGAGGGCGTGGAACGCCATAAAGTTGTGCCATGAATAAGAGGTTGTCAATAGCAGAGAGATCATCATATAGGTTTGAAATTTCTGGAACCACTCCAATATGTCTCTTTACTTTCAAGATTTCTGAGTTAATGTCGAAACCCAAAATAGAGGCTTTTCCATCAGTGGATTTGGAGAGCCCTGTAAGTATCCTTATAGTTGTGGTCTTTCCTGCTCCATTCGGACCGAGAAAGCCAAAGATTTCACCCCTTTCAACCTCAAAGTTGATGTGGTCAATGGCAAGAATGTCACCATAGAACTTTGTCAACCCCGATGCCTTGATTACTATCTCTTTGCTCATCTTTACATCCTCCTGATTGTTTCATCAATAGGCAATTTCGCACAAC
>DTXE01000501.1 GCA_012962595.1 Syntrophaceae bacterium
CTCCCTTTGAACCACCATCTCATTGAACATCATGCCACCACCCCACATGCCTCCTCCAATGCTGGGCCTTTTTTCAAATAAGGCAACCTTTCTACCGGCTTTGGCCAGATAATAGGCGGCTACTAGGCCGGATGGCCCACCTCCCACAATGGCTACATCCAAATGCATGTGGTCTTTTAGCTTTTTTATAAAACGCTCAATGATTGCCTGGGATATAGTAATTTCATCTAATGGCATGATACCTCCTACATTTAGAATCAAGAATTAAGATAACATCTCCTGAGTTCTCGATCCTAAATTCTCAATTCTTCGAACTCGGTCTCTATCCGCTTGGCGCCAGACCAGAGTCCTTCCAAATCGTAGAATTCTCTAATTGGCTTGTAAAATATGTGGATAATCACCTCATTATAGTCCATTAATATCCAACTGCCCTGGGTAAAACCCTCGATCCCCAGTGGATAAATGCCTTGTTTTGCCAGACTTTCCTCGATAAAACTAGCAATCCCCTGAACATGTCGGCTAGATTGCCCACTACAGATGATAAAGTAATCTGCGAAGGATGAGACTTTCCTCACATCTAATAGGATAAGATCCAGGGCCTTTTTGTTTAAGGCAGCATGGATGCAGAGGCGTGATTTTTCTCTCGATTCCATATCCTTTAATACCTTCATTCTCTATATAGTCCTTCCTTATGTATGTATTCATAAACTGCATCTGGCATCAAAAACCTTATAGACTGTCCCTTGGTCACATATTCCCTTATCTTTGTGGAAGAGATATCAATTAAAGTGGTTTGCCTAAGGTAGATAGAGTAGTTTGATGGGTGAATAAACCGGTTATCCCTAGCGTCAAACACGAAATCCTTAGATAATTCCTGAGTAATAATCTCATTTACCTTGCTCTTGGGATAGCCCGGCCTATCAATTACCACAAAGTTTGAGAGTGTAAATAACTCTCTATAATCTTTCCAAGTGCCTATATTTAAAAATTCGTCTAACCCCAACATGAAATAAAACACTACCTTCTCTCCATATGTTTTGTGCAGGTACTTCAGGGTTTCTATGGAATACGATTTTCCGGGAAGTCTCTCCTCTATGTCAGAAACAGAAAAATGGGGACAACCTCTGGTGGCAAGACTGGTCATTTGGAATCGATGAAAAAAGGGGATGATCTTTTTTATATCTTTATGAGGGGGGATTGCCGATGGGATAAAGATGATGCGATCTAGCTTAAGATTTTGGTATATTTCCTCAGCCAAACGCAGATGTCCAAAATGGATGGGATTAAAGGTGCCTCCTAAAAGGCCGAATCTCACGCTATCTCCCACCCCCTCTTATTTTCGGATCTGACCATTACCAAACACCACAAACTTTGTACTTGTGAGCTCTTCTAGCCCCATGGGACCAAAGGCATGAAGCTTTGAGGTGCTAATTCCAATCTCTGCACCTAAGCCCAGTTGATTGCCGTCATTAAACCGGGTAGAGGCATTTACCAATACTACTGAAGAATCCACCTCCTTTAAGAATTTGAGGGCCCTATCATAATCTGAAGTTACGATGGCATCGGTGTGAGATGAGCCATACTGTGAGATATGCAGAATGGCCTCATTTATATCCTTAACCACCCTAACTGCCAAAATCAGATCCAGATATTCCTCATACCAGTCCTGTTTTGTGGCCTTTTTTATGTTTGGAAGTATCTTTCGGGTCTTTGAACACCCACGTAACTCCACACCCACCTTTTTAAAACTTTCCCACATAGGCTTTAGAAAGGTCTCTGCTATCTCTCTATGGACCAGCAAGGTCTCCATAGCATTACACACACCTGGACGTTGCACCTTGGCATTAAGGCATATCTTCTCAGCCATCTTTAGATCGGCGGTTTTGTCCACATACACATGGCATACCCCTTTGAAATGTTTAAGCACCGGGATCTTGGAATTCTCCGCCACGAAGCGAATAAGACCTTCACCTCCTCTAGGGATAATAACATCGATATATTCATCTAATGCTAACAGCTCACCCACAACCTCACGCTCAGTAATGGGAACTACCTGGATAGCTGAGGTAGGGATTCCCTTATCTTTAAGGGCTTCCTGTAAGATATGAGCCAATATCCGGTTAGAATGAATGGCCTCGGAACCTCCCCTTAGAATAATGCTGTTCCCAGATTTTAAACACAGCCCTGCTGCATCTACGGTAACATTGGGGCGGGCCTCATAAATCATACCAATTACTCCTAATGGTATTCGCATCCTTCCTACAAGGAGACCATTAGGACGTTTCCACATTTTTATAATGGTGCCCACAGGATCTGGGAGTTGTGCTACCTCTATTAGCCCATCTGCCATGCCTTTGATAGTAGAGTCAGTAATACTCAAGCGATCTATCATGGCAGGGGATAGCCCCTTCTTCTTTGCCTCCTTGAGATCCTTAGCATTCTCCCTTTTTATAACCTGTGAATTTTCAATTAGACCTTGAGACATATTCAAAAGTGCACCATTTTTGATATCGGTAGAGAGGGTTGCTACCGTTTTTGCAGCCTTCTTTGCCTCCATGGCCATGTTAAGAATCAGCTTCTTTATTTTCATAGCAGATTCTCCTCCGTTTCAAAGACCACCAAATTGTCCCTGTGAATTACCTCATCATGGTACTTATACCCCAATATACCTTCTATTTCAGATGTCCTATGGCCCTTTATTTTCTCAATATCTGAGGAAGAATAGTTAACTAGGCCCATGCCAATCTTGATACCATTTCTATCTAAACATTGAACAGCTGAACCCACACCAAATTTTCCTTTAACCTCTAAGATACCGGATGGGAGAAGGCTCTTTCCGTTATGAATGATTACTGTTTTGGCTCCATCATCTATAGTAATCTCCCCTTTAGAAGGAATAGTGAAGGCAATCCAGTGTTTTCTGCTGGGTATTTTGTGTTCTTGAGGCAAAAATAGGGTTCCCACCTCTTTACCATGGAAGATTTGCCTTAAAATGTGTTTTTTTGTGCCGTTGGCAACTATGGTGGGAATGCCTGCCATAGAGACCTTTTTGGCCGCTTGAACCTTGCTAAACATGCCGCCCCTTCCAAGGCTACTAGCAATGGCATTTGCACACTTCTCTACCTCATGATCAATTTTTTTTACAAGAGGTATAAGCTTGGCCTCTTTATTTTGCCTTGGATCCTTATCGTAAAGACCATCAATATCCGTTAGCATGATCAATAGATCTGCTTCAATTAGATTAGCAATCATGGCAGAGAGATTATCATTATCTCCAAACATGATTTCCTCTACCACCACGGTATCATTCTCATTGATTATAGGGATAATGCCCCAATTTAAAAGGGTAAAGATGGTATTTCTGGCGTTGAGATATCTTCGCCGATGGGATAAATCGTCTCTAGTTAGCAGAACCTGAGCTACTTTATAGCTATGACGGCCAAAGGCCTTTTCATAGGCCAAAATCAGACTACATTGACCTACGGAGGCTGCGGCCTGCTGCTCAGAGATGGTTTTAGGCCTGGCAGTTTTCATCTTTCCCACTCCCGCAGCAATGGCACCCGATGAAACCATAACTATCTGGTAGCGCTTTCTGAGAATATAGGCGATTTCATTAGCCAATCGATTTATAATACGTACATTCAGGCCCTCTTTCCCTGTAAGTACCCCACTTCCAATCTTAATAATTATACGCTTGGCACGTTGTACTATAGCCTTTCTTAAGCTCATATTTTTAAAAGGCCTCGCTTGAGTATAGATTTTCTCACTCTGGGGACGTTGATAGGATATTTAAAAAGAAGGTTTGTTGGTATTCTGATGCTTGGTTTTTTTATCAATTGGGGTTAGATATTCTCAATTATTTTGCTAATAGTATAGGATTCCTCCGGAGTGATATCTGTTGACTGCCTAAGCCACATGGACACTCACTACCTTACGATCCTTACCCAGCTTCTTAAAGGCCACAATACCATCAATCTTGGCATAAAGGGTATAATCTTTTCCCATACCTACATTTCTTCCAGGATGGATCTTGCTTCCTACCTGACGTACCAAGATATTTCCTGCCTTAACCCATTGGCCACCAAAACGCTTGACGCCTAATCTTTTTCCGGCACTATCTCTACCATTTCGAGAACTGCCACCACCTTTTTTGTGAGCCATAACACTTCCCCTTTCTTTCTGACTTCTTATTAGGTGACTTTTATTTCTTTGATTTTTAAGGCCGTATAGTGTTGTCTATGTCCTTGTTTTTTTCGATAGCCCTTTCGCCTTTTAGATTTGAAGATTATAACCTTTTTAGCCTTTCCCTGACCAACAATCACGCCTTTAACCCATGCACCCGAGATGTTCGGTTGTCCAATTCTTATATTTTGGTCATCAACCACCATTAAAACATCATTTATGGAAACTAAATCTCCCTTTTCGCCATCTATTTTCTCAACTTTCAAGATGTCTCCCTCAGAAACCTTATACTGCTTACCTCCACTCTGTACAATTGCATATTTCATAATACACCCTCAGGCAATGATTAAAAAACTGGTGGGCGGTGCTGGATTCGAACCAGCGACTTCCACCGTGTGAGACTAATTTAAGTCCCAAACAACCTGTACTGGGATGAAATAAACCTAATAAAAATGGGCACTTCCAAGTTTGGTCGTTTGTCCTGGTACGGGTTGTTTTGAGGTATTATGGTAGCAGAATGGTAGCAGAGGGTCAACAGAAAAAAGAATCCTAGACCCCTTGACCCTTGCTTGAAATACCCATAATACCCACTTTCACAACGGAAGCTATTTTTTCAGGAAAATTTCCCTATATGACAGGATTGGATAGGTGACTAATATTTAATTTCTCGGCTATTTCCCTATGAATAACGCTGCAATCACAAATCAAATATCTCTGTGTCAGGTGCTCTCTTTTATTCATCTCAAGGATTTTCTTAACTTTAGGTCGTTGGCTCAAATTAGGTGGAATTAGGTTGAATTGAGACTCGCTTTTTTGTTGGATTTATGTTTTTGTGACGAAAACTGTTTTTATGTTATAGTGCCTTAAACGGACAAAATTTAACATTATGTTAATTTTTTATTGACTTTTGACACACTATTCTGATAGTTAGTATGAATGAACTACCACTTAATAAGGTAAAGGAAATAATAGAAAATATCAAAAAATTTGGAGCCATAGCTGTCGACCCTCATTGCCAATAGCGGATGTTTGAAAGGAATATAACAACTCAAGACATAAATTATGTACTGAATTGGGGAGAAGTAAAAAATCCCCGCTATGACAATAAATATGATAATTGGGAATATGAGGTAGAAGGTAGCACAATTGATGGAGATCAAATAATGGTTGTTATTACCCTGATCAGCAATTTTGACCTGCTTTGTATCACGGTTGTGGGGAAATAAAAGTATGCGTGAGTTGAAATGTCACAGTTGTGGTGAAGTAAATCACACAAAAATCAGCCAATACCAATATAAGGAATCTGGATTAGATAATGTTGTGCTGATGGGCGTTGAAGTTTATGAATGTTCCTGTGGAAATAAGTTTGCTTTCATTCCCAGAATACTTGAGCTTCACGACCTTATAGCTAACGATATAATACAAAAGCAGAGTCTTTTGACAGGTAAGGAAATAAGATTTCTCAGAAAAAACCTTGGTCTGAAGGCTAAAGACTTCGCC
>DTXE01000502.1 GCA_012962595.1 Syntrophaceae bacterium
GTGCAATCAGATAGCCTGTTAATAAAATAATCGCTATCGCCACAATATATAAATACCAACCGTGGTCTCCTTTTTATTTTAGGCCAGAGTAAACTTTTCATCTCTCGACCATCCTATAGATTCAATCGTCAATCTCGCCTACCTATTGAATCTGAAACTTCTTTTGCTGGAACACCAGTAACCGTTGAATAAGGTGCAACATCCTTAGTTACTACCGCACCTGCCCCCACAATTGCTCCCTCACCAATAATAACCCCAGGTAAGATAATTGCTCCTGTCCCAATGAAAACTCCTTTCTTTATAGTAACTGGTGAAACAATAAATTTCACTCTATCATGAGCAACAATTGTGACTCTAAAAGATACAATGACGTCGTCCTCAATAGTTATCAGCTCAGAGTAAAACGAGTTATAATATTCAATACTTTCCTTAAAACACTTTTAGCTATAGAATAACTACACTTATTTACATACTCACCCCAATCAATTTTATTATTCATAACTTTCCTCTTCAGAAGAGATTGATGAAGTTGGTCTTGCAGGCGTAACCAAAAACTGCCTTCAACGGAATCAATGGAGCCAGGCTTTCATATTTATTTTCTTAAATTTGGTATAAGTAAATGGTTAGTATTAGTATCTACATATAGTGAGGTTTATTCTTAAAAAAACCGATAAAGTCAATAAGCTCTTTCAGATTAGATAATAAGGTGAATGTCCTGTTGTGGATTTCGGTTTTGGAATAGCCTAAAGAGCAGAGGAAATGTAGTGTACCCTTGTAGCTGATACAATGACCCCTAAATATCGCCCAACCACTTCACCCATTGAAGATCCTTTCGCACCGCATTGTATATCCCTTGATCCGACGTAATCAGAGGAATACCCTCCTCTTCAGCAAGGGCTAGGTAACTGGCATCATATACAGATCGATTATAAACCTTACAATAATGTAAGACTTTGGGAAAAAACATGGATAGGTTCTTGAGCTTGATCCCTAAGCTCACAAATCCATCAAGGGCAGTGAGGAGTTTTTCTTCTTCAATTCTTCCCCTCCTTCTTGCAACTACTAATCCATTAACGACCTCGTATTCTAATAATGAAGGAGCAACAATATCTAATTTGTCTGATGCGTATTTATCCAGTAAACCCAAAGCCTTTTCACCGTGTTGTTCATCTGCAAAATACCATTTCAAGACCACACTCGCGTCTACGACAACCCGTTTCAACCTCACTCCTCCAATTGTCTTTTAGACTCCTTGTAAATCTCCTCTGCCGAGATACGGGTTTTCGAGAAGACTGCTCTGGCCTCCATAATCTTTCTATAGCCCTCTACTCGTTTAGAATGTCGGTATTCCTCATAAGGGACAATGACCACTACAGGCTTTCCCCTCTTGGTCACAATGACTTCTTCTTTCTTTTCAATGGCGTTATGGATTAATCGACTAAAACTTTTTTTCCCTTCCGCAACAGTTACAATAGTACTTTGCATATGACCTCCTAAGTGGTCTTTTTTTGTAACCAATTATATAGATATGATTGATGTTGTCAAGCACAAAAGAGAGAGGATCTTGAGGGCAACTGGTTTCCATAGGGAGTGTTTTAAGACTTGCCACCAACGGGGTATGCTTCATAGGGCAGCTTTTGGGAATATATATTAAGGTCGTGGTCCACCATTTCTTTTACTAAGGCCTCAAATGAGACTGAGGGAGTCCACCCTAATTTTTCATGTGCTTTGCCTGCATTTCCCTGAAGCATATAGACCTCTGCAGGTCGATAAAGACTTTTGTCAATGACTATATGATTTCTATAGTCTAGCCCCACATAGCCAAAGGCAACTTCTAGAAATTCTCGGACAGAATGGCACTTCCCAGTGGCTATTACATAGTCGTCTGGCTCATCCTGTTGCAACATGAGCCACATAGCCTTTACGTAGTCCTTAGCATGCCCCCAATCTCGCTTAGCATCTAGGTTTCCAAGTTTTATGATTTGTTCAAGGCCTAATTTTATTTTAGCAGCACTGGAGGTTATTTTACGGGTCACAAATTCAAATCCTCTTCTGGGCGACTCGTGGTTAAAAAGGATTCCGGATACAGCGAACAGACCATATGCCTCTCGATAGTTTCTGGTTAAATCGAAACCCACCACTTTCGATATCCCATAGGGCGATCTTGGGTGAAATGGCGTATTTTCATCCTGAGGTGTCTGACTAACCTTACCGAACATCTCACTAGAACCAGCAAAATAAAATTTACATTTAGGGGCTTTTCGGTATATTGCAGAAAGCAGGTAATGTGTTCCATTGACATTTGTTGCAATAGTGGAAAATTCATCTTCAAAAGAATAGGAAACAAAACTTTGGGCAGCAAGGTGATAGCATTCATCAGGCTTGACCTCCTCTACAATATTAAAAATGCTGGCATAGCTTTCCATGGAACCACTATGTATTACTAATCGATCAAGGATATGCCTAATCCTCCACATTCTTTGATGAGGGTCCTCCAAAGCCACCCTTCTTACTACACCATGAACTTCGTATCCTTTTTCAAGCAACAACTCAGATAAATAACTACCGTCTTGACCAGTGATTCCGGTGATAAGCGCCTTTTTCACCTCAGTTACCTCCGACTGGTTTAACTAAGAGTATCTGGA
>DTXE01000503.1 GCA_012962595.1 Syntrophaceae bacterium
AGAGCTTCTGTTTTTGCAAGTTGCGGTGGCTCATGGATACGGAAGATACCTACTTCGTCCTCTTCTTTATTTTTTACTTCAAATCGTTTAGCGGAAGCTTGATTTGCCAAAAGCGAACAGCAAAAAGCAAAAAGAAACCCTCCTGCCTATAGATTGGAGGAGCTATTTTCAGGTGAGACAACCTCCATTATACAAACATTTTATACTGTTTGTGAATTGATATAAGCAACTTAATTAAAGAGGAAAAGAGTGAAATCTAAAAGATTTTTGATACTGGTGCTGTGGACAATTGCTGCAGTTTTTATAGTCACAGGGAATGCATCTACTTTGTCAAGTTCTGGACCAGTTCTTCAATGGGAAAGGTTCTGGGGTGGGAGCAAAACCGAAGAAGGGAAAGGCATATATATTTCAGAGAAGCATATTTATGTCTCAGGCTCCACAGATATTCCTGACTTAGAAGGAACTTTCACGGTTCTTCTCAAATATGATTTGTCTGGCAGTGAGATTTGGAGTAAGATTTGGGGAGGATATCATTATGATCGAGCAACCAGGTTATATATCTTAGATAACAACATCTATGTGGCGGCTTGGACCCATAGCTATGCGGATGATCCAGTTGGTGATCTTGAGGCCGACGCTGTAATACTGGAATATAATCCTTCAGGCAATCTCCAACGATGCATGAGCTGGGGTAACTATCCGGGTTACTCAGGTAGTGATGGCTTCAATGATGTATTTGCGGTTGACAAGGATATTTATGCTGTAGGCTCATCAGAGTTCAGTTGGGGTAATCCTGTTTCGCTGCTTCAGAAGTATAATGTAGCAGGCAATCTCATGTGGACCAGGTTTTGGGGTCCAAGGGGCCGCCAAAACATGCACACCTATGCGCTGGGGATAGCCATCTCAGGTAATGAAATCTATGTGGTAGGTGCTACAGAAATCACCAAAGGTAATTTGGATGGCTTCATTCTGAAGTATGATTCAGAAGGTAACCTCATATGGGAAAAGACCTGGGGTGGAAGTAAGCATGAGGCGTGCTGTGGAGTAGCCACCTTAGGTACCTATATTTATGTGGTGGGATACACCAATAGTTTTGGTGCTGGTGGATATGATGTAGTCCTTTTAAAGTATGATTCAGAAGGTAACCTCATATGGGAAAAGACCTGGGGTGGAAGTAAAAATGAAGCGGGGCGTGATATATTTATTTCAGACAATTGCCTTTATGTTGTAGGTAACACCAAAAGCTTTGGAGTTGGTGAACATGATGCTCTGATTCTCAAAATAGACCTTTCAGGCAACCCTATATGGTATGAGACTTGGGGTGGAGCTTACTGCGATGTAGGCCGCAGCCTTTTCGTTTTAGGAAAAGATATCTATGTGGTAGGCGATACCGAAAGTTTCGGTGCTGGTGAAAGGGATATATTCCTCTTGAGATATACTGAGAAGAAAGCTCACCATAATCTTCCATAAACTTCCAGGAGGTGATTAAAGGGGATGATTCTATCTTTCATTTTAGTTCGATCCCCCTTTGACTTAGTAAAAAATAGAACCGGCAGGTTGTCCCAAAATGATGGCATGGAATCTGCTGTAATGCTATAATTCCAAAAACCTGAGCAGGTGCATGTCATTCAAGGAATATAATCAAGACC
>DTXE01000504.1 GCA_012962595.1 Syntrophaceae bacterium
CAGGTGGTTTCTGTATCACTATTTTCATGTAGTATGTATAAATTGCTGAAATCCACTTATAATCTTCAAAATATTCAAGCTTAATATCGTCAGGACCAAGGAGTTCAAAGACCTTTCTTAAATTCTTATATTTCTCAATGAATTCCTTTTCTTTTTCCTTCTCTGCGGTAAGGACCTCTACAGCTTTTAACAGTGTTTCCCTTTCATAATTTCTGGGCACTTCTTTAAGTATCTCAAGAATCTCTTTAACGAGGATGACAAATTCTTCTCTGATACCATCAAAGCTTGTAAGTGCCAGTTTAATGTCCTCTTCATTATACATCTCAAGGGCTTTTTTAAATTCCTTGAGTATTCCTACATAATCAATTACAAGACCTGCGGACTTTAGATCTTTATATGGTCTGTTCGTTCTTGCCACTGCCTGGAGAAGCCTGTGCTCTTTGAGTGGCTTATCAAGATACATAACCTGCAGGATTGGGGCATCGAATCCCGTAAGAAGCATATCAGTAACAATAAGTATTTTAGGAAATGTTTCCTCTTTAAACCTTTCCACTATATCCTTTCTTATCTCATCTATATCCCTGTTACCATACCTTGCTCTTGTCTCTGCAACCCTATAAACAAGGGACTCATCACTTTCTCTCGTTCTGTATGTCATCACAATCTCTGAATACTCTGGTGGCAGATGTTTATCCAGCTCCTGTTTATAAATATGACACGCCTTTCTACTACCTGCTACCACCATGGCTTTAAACTTCCCGTCGATATTCTCCTTAAAATGTTCTGCTATATCCTCTGCTATTACCTTTATACGCTCTGGATTCTCAAGCACTACCTTTATGGCATTCAACCTCTTTTTAACCTTATCTTCTATTTCTTCTCTTACCTCCTCGGGTAGTTCTTCAAACTCTGTCTCCAAAAATGCGGAAAGCAAATCTTTCTTTAACCGGACCTTTTCCTCAAGCCTTGGCTGATAGGCAATCTTTACTGTGAAGCCATCTCTTATGGAATCCGTTATGAAATATCTATCAAGATAAACCTCATCCGGTGGATAGCTGAATTCCAAGTAGGTATCTCTTCCCCTTTTTGATATGGGTGTTCCAGTAAGTGCAAAGAAAAAGGCATTTTTAAGAATACTCTTCATCTGAGCAGCCAGTAGTCCATATTGGGTTCTGTGCCCCTCATCAATGAAGGCTACAACATTCTTCCTGTTCATAATTGTTTCCTTATATCCTGTGACTTCCTCGAGTTCCTTATAAATTTCCTTAAGTTCCTCTGGTCTGAATTTATGAATGAGTGTTATAAATACTCCTCGCTTACCCCGATAATCATCAAATTGCAGGATTCTCCTGAGCTCATCTACCGAGCCTATAATCTCTGGTTCCACAATATCTAAAGAATAAAATTCCTTATAAAGCTGGCTCTCAAGTTCAATTCTATCAACAATAAAAAAAATCGTGGGGTTTTCAAGTTCCTCTGTGTAGTAAAGTTTATTGGCTGCAAAGATCATGGTGAGGGTTTTACCACTTCCCTGCCAGTGCCATATGAGACCCTTATTTTTCTCTTCTTCTCCCTTAAGATTTTTAACAACTCTATTTACCATCTTATTAGCTGCTCTGTATTGCATATATCTGGTTATGACTTTGGTAGCGTTGCCCAGTTCAACCCTGAAAAAGAGATAATTTCTGATAATATCAAGCAGAACATCTTTTGCTAGCATCTCAACCGTAGAATCAATTGAATCCTTCTCTTCATCATGCCATTCGTGTGTCATAGGTTCGTCCTGCCAGGGAACGGTAGGAAAATATCTTGCTATACTTTCAGCTCCTACTCCTATCTGGACATATTTATAAAGTTCGGGCACAAGCCCTTCATAATCCTTGATCTGCCTGTAAGCGGTGTACCAGCTTTCAGTCAAACTTGTCGGGTTTTTACACTCGATATTCACCAGAGGGATACCGTTTACATAGAGTATGATGTCTGTCCTTATGGTTTCCCTGCCATAATAATAAACCTGCCTTGAGACTATGAATCCGTTGTTTTCAAGAGATTGAAAATCAAAAAGGTGGATATACTTTACTACCTTCTCTTTCTCAAACTTTACCGGAATACCAAACTTATAGAAGTTAAGAATGCGTTTGGCACCTTCTATGCCTGTACCGGTGAGTTTAAGTTCATTTAAAGCCTTGTTTATCTCCTCATCCCCAATGCCGGACTCTTTGTTTATTCTCTCAAGTGCCCTTATGAGGACGGGGATGAGCAAAGGTTCTTCATAGCTTTCCCTCTCAAGGGCATCAGCCGGGATAAACCTCCATCCTTTTTGTTGGAGTTGTTCAACGATATAATCTTCTATTAGAGATTTTTCTGAAAATTTTTCCATTTTTTACTTGACAAAAACTTTTTATATTGTATATTTAATGTTGTCCTACTAGGGTAGGGCGGAGCCAAATTTCCCTCTGGTTTAAGCCAGAGGGACTTTTTTTACCCATCTTTTAACTCTATCTCACTTTTCAACTTCTTAAGATCAATAAACTTTGCTTGTTTTAATAGTTCTATAGAAACATGGTCTTTAGTTGATACAACTATACAATTCTTTCTGTGTGCTTTCATATATTTTAATAAAGCTTCAAAATCACTATCTCCAGAGAATAGAATAAAAGTTTGAAAGTTATCACAGTTATGCACAGCATCAATAGTTAATTCTACATCTAAATTGCCTTTATGAAAGCCGCCTTCCTCCAGGTTAGAATCTTTTATAAACTTTACTTTCTTTTTTCTTACTATATATCCAATGATTTCCAGAAGATCTAAGAATTTTCTTTGCCTATGATAATCCGGATCATAAGCTGTATAAAAATAGATGCTCCCAAGATTAATATCCTTTGTTAAATATTCTTTTAGCCTCTGAAATCCTATTCTCCAGCCTAATTTCTTCTGAGAGTGATAGATATTAGAAGCGTCTATAAAGACATAAGCTGTGCCTTTGACATAATTTTGAATCATACTTTTACCCTTCTTCTTCCTATTAAAAGGTCATTCATCAATCCCTTCTTTATCCTATGCAATTTTTCCTTTTTGTTTCTCAAAAGCTCAAGTCTTTTATCAACGGTTGACAGGACTTCAGCGATTTTTTGCTGTTCAGGAAGAGGGGGAAGGGGGATGAAAGTTTCACCAACAAGTGTAGTATTTAAATTTCCTTGTGTTCCTGTTTGTTTCATATTTACAAATTTATATTCGTTTCTTTGTAAGACATAGAATAAAAACTCAATATTAATTACCTTTGACAAATTACGAAATACAACAAAACCATCATGTATACAAGCTTTCATATCTACAATTATTGGTTTCCCTATCGTTGCACAAATACTCATGATTAAATCCCCCGGATTCACTTCAACACTTTTTGACTCTCCGAGTTTAGAAAGATATTGAGATGTACTTCTTAAATATTTATAGGTATTAGTAACATCAGATATTCGGATCCATCCTCTCCCTTTCTCTGAAAAATATTTTTGGTTCCCAATAGGTCTGGGAGATGCTCCTCTTCTTACTTCACTGATTTGATTTATTTTCACAACTTCCCACTCCTTCGGTATCCTGCCAATCTCTGTGTCCTTAAACTCCTTATGTCCAATGCCCTTGGTCAGAAGTTCCTGCATCAAGCCCTTTTTGAGCCGTTCGGTCTTCGCTATAGACTCATCCACCTTTTCAATCGCCTGATCCACTGTTGATAGAATCTCAGCGATTTTTTGCTGTTCGGGGAGGGGGGGGAGGGGGACTAAAAAAGAATTTAAAAAGCTTTGGGTAATTATTGGATGAGTTGATTTAGTGGCAAATCTGTTGATATTTTTGAACTTAAGCAAGTAAGAAACAAAAGGCATGTATACCTTGTCTTTGTCATAATGTCTGCTATAGATTGCATTATCACTTATCCAAATTTTGCCTGTTGCTAAATGTATCTCTCCCGACGCTCCTACTCTTCCAATTATTATTGTAAAATCATTGTTCACTAAAAAATTAGAAGTATATCCCATTATTCCGTTGGCCCCATATATTGGAAAAATACTATTCTCAGTTATTAAGGGACGTTCTCCATTTCTCAGTGACAGAATTCTGCCCAACCTCACCACCTTCCACTCCTTCGGTATCTTCCCTATTTCTGTTTGTTTGAGATTATGCTCCTTCATATCCTTCACAAACGTTATCCTTTGTTTCTTTTCTTAATCTTATATTGTTTCCATATTTCCTTTATATCTACTTCATCCAATTTCTTTTTTAGAAAGTTTAAAGCTTTGGGGCTATAACGGTTAAACTTAGACGCCCCAATTTTTATAACCTTAAAGAGTTCTTCATCGGATTGGATATTAAAATAATGAATTAAAGCAAGTGCTTTAGGAATCGTTAAACATAATTTTTTAGATAGCTTTGTAACATTCAAATTATAATAGTCCAGCTCATTTACACGCTTCACTGCCACAGGTAAACCCTTCTCTTCTCCCTCTTTAATGAGTCTAACGGGTATTCCCACTTTCTTAGTAAGCCGTAAACTTATATTGAGTCCTTCACTTTGAGTATCGATATTTAAACCTGCAATACCATGAAAAATAGATTGCCAGCTGTTTTTAGCTAAATTTTGCAATATCTTGTTAAGGTCTTTATCGCTTGGTTGTGTAGAATCGCCTTTTACAGCATTTTCCATTATTGCAATGGGCCTAAGCCTACTTTTCGCTAAACTTATTTTTCTTCTTGGTAGTGTAAGAAGTTTTTTGATCTCTTCAATCTCTTCGTCTATCAATAAGACGAGATCTTTTGGCAGTTTTGTACATACAGGTAGCACTCGCTCAGGTAAAAAGTCGGACAAATCTTTTTCAAAAACTTTATTCAATATGTCTTTAAATACCGTAATCCCTGATTGGACATGTATATAAAATTGTTCTTCGCGGATGTCTAATAAGTAATGAGTGGCAGCGTCTCTTAAACTGTTGATCGTGCGAATTGCTAAGGCTTGGTCTTCATTAAGAAACCTCACTTGGTGATCTGATAAACACTTTCTAACGCAATGATCAAATCCTATAGTCTCTTTGGCTCTCTTTTCACGTATTCTTCCGCCTTTGTGCAAGATTGCAGCTTTTAAAAGCATTTCAAAACTATGGTTTAGCAGCATAAAGACAATCACAATCCGCCCTTTGTTCCACGGTTTATTAAAGTGATCAATAGCTAATACTAAAGAGTCTATACCCCTGCTTAAAAGTGATTTTACTTCTTTTTTCACCTCTTCCTCGATGCTTTCTTAATTATCTTCCCTTTTTCATTCATAACCCCTATCCCTGTCCTTTTAGTAGCATTCAGGGCATTCTCTATATTCCTATCATTCACAGCAATATACCTTGCCTTTGAGGACCTCTTCACTTGATTTATCCCCTGATATATTCCGTTTCTCGTAGTTTCAACCTCAATCACCCTATCCCTTGTAACTATATCTATCCCTTTATGCTTTTTATATTCACTCCCAAACCTCTTTGCCAGATTCTCAGCAATTTTATCATGCTTACTTTTAGCCATAACCTGCCTCCTTTTCTCTCATTTTTAATAGTTCAATTCCTTTAAATATCCTTCTATTTTTTCTGTTATATTTTTAATCTGTTCATCTATAGAAAGCACCTCTTTCCACTCTCTTACCACATCTATCTCTTCAATCTCATCTTCCGGAAAAACATAAAGTGTAACATTCAGGTTATAGTCGTTCTCTTTTATCTTCTCAATCTCTACAAGCCTTGCAAATCCTTCAATCTCAAATCTCACATCTCTCAATCCCAGATCCCTGTATGCCTTGACTATTTTTTCTATATGCTCATCTCCCAGGCGGTTGAGTTTCCGAACACTCGGATGTCCTTCGTATTCATTGCTTGCATTTATGAATAAAATTTTCCCTTTCCTTGGCTCTGGTTTATTTTTATTGAGGACAATTATTGCCCCTGGCGCTCCAGTATTATAGAAGAGTTTTTCAGGAAGAAGAATAACAGCCTCCATCAGGTCAGCATTGATTATGCTCGTTCTTATTGCCTTTTCCTTCCCACCTCTGAAAAGGCATCCATTATCTATCACAACCCCCACCCTGCCGGTGTCATCCAAAGCTTGCGCCAGCATGTGCTCTATCCATGCCCAGTCTGCTGATTGTTTTGGTGTGAACCCGAAATTGAATCTCTCTCTCCAGAATTCCCCTTTTTTTAGAGTCTCCTCACTGTATCCATCCTGATTCCAGGGAGGATTGGCTATAACAACATCGAATTTCTTTAACTTATCACCTTCTTTAAATTTGGGATAAAGCAATGTGTCTCCCAGAGCAAGTTGACCATTCCTGATATCGTGAATGTAGAGGTTCATTTTAGCCAGGGCAAGGGTCTTATGATTGTATTCTTGTCCAAAAAGGAAAATCTTGTCTGCCTCGCTCCTGCCAAGAGCATCTTCAATGCGCTTGTAGGAACTGATAAGCATACCACCCGAACCACATGCAGGGTCATATACACTTTCACCTGGCTTTGGATCAACCATTTTAACAATGAGATTGATAACCTCTTTTGGAGTGTAAACCTCACCTTCCTTGGCCTTCTGAGGGGCAAAATACCTCAATATCCATTCGTAAGCATCTCCAAGAATATCGGGGGATACACGATGAAGCGCATGACTACTGAAGAGTTCCACGAGTTGTCTTAAAACTTCAGCATTTTCTCTATTGGTGGTGAATTGAACAAAATCTACATTCTCAAATACATCCTTAAGTCCAGGATTCCTTTCTGCCAGAGTCTTCATTGCCTTAGAGAAATTTTCAGGCAATCTTGCAGGGTCCTTTCTTATGTTCTCCCAGAGAAGCTCCTCAGAAATATCAAAGTCGTGATATATGGCGTTTTTGGCTTCCTTCTTGGCTTCTTCTTCAGTCAATCCATCGGCAAAGGCTTCCCTGAATGCACTTTCAAATTCCATCTCCCATTTGTCACTTATCCTCTTGTAGAAAAGAAGAACGAGAATAAAGGTATAATCAACTCTTGTTCTTATAAGGTCTGCTGCTGCTTTGAGAAGTCCTTCAAGGCTACCTCTTGTTAATCGACGGCTTTCAAGTGTTAGTTTCTCAGATATTATCTGTTTCTTACTCTGGAGTTGATAGATCCTTCTTCTTGCGTCAGTTGGATCAAATTCTACCTTAAGCATACCCTCCTTCCTTAGTTCAGAGAGCACAACATTAATCTGTTCCTCACTGTCATCGATTTTTTCCTTGAGAACACGAGCCGCATCTTCAACACGGAACGGAGAGAAATGAAATGCCTCCCATAGAATCTCATATCTCTTATCAAGCCATTTGGGTATCATAAGCTTTTTTGTCTCCATTAATTAAATAAGTTTTTTATTTTTTTCTTATTATATAATTGCTGTCAATTTTTGTCAAGGGGAAATTAAAAAATTTCTAAAAAGTCTATTCATTGTAAGTAAGGAGCTTTTGTGTTGGATCATATATAGATGATTGGGGTAGATTAGTAGCAGATGTCTATTATAAAGGGAAAAATCTTGCTGATTACTTTCCAGAATATAAAATTTGAAAGATTTGTGTATGATTTAATTGAGACTGGGATTGTTTTGAGACAAATATATTAAGATTAAGGGTGGAGGATGGGAATAGACTCTTCTTTCTTGTTTTGGCTTTGCCAAAACATAGGCTGACGATGACACCTGCCTGAGGAGGGGTTTAAGTTTCTATTTTCTTAATCTTAAAAAAGTTTTTCCTTTTTAAAGGGAAGATGAGCCAGCCCAAAAATTCCTTTTCCTTATTACAAAAATTATTTTCTGCCGAAAGGTAGAAAAAACCCTGACGAAGGCAGGTGTCTGAGAAAGCCTATAAGGGGAAGCAGGCTGGCTGAGACTACAGGCTCAGCCCCGAGCACCGAGACTGCAGGGTGGGTGGCCGAACAGGACTCAAACTATCAGGTTTATCCTCCGAAACCTTCCAATCCACCCTCCAATACTTCCTAAAAACCCTCCCTCAAAAGAAAGGATTTGAAAAGAATCTTTTTATCAAGAAATTCATCAAAGAAATAGTTTATTCAAAGGAAAACATCCAGATAAATCTTTATTTTTCAAGGGATTTTGCAGATGTTAATTTTCCTGATTTACCAAATCGGGCTGGGCGGGGAGGGAATAATTCAGAAGAAAATTTATCTTTAAAAGTTCCCCAAAACTTAGTTTGTAGTAATAGATTGGCTCCCGGGGAGGGACTCGAACCCCCGACCAAGTGGTTAACAGCCACCCGCTCTGCCGGCTGAGCTACCCGGGAACAGCTACTTTATAGCAGACCCACAACCATAATTCAAGGCTTATCTCTGGCAGGAAAAATGTCCCTAAAATGGATTATGACTGCGCAGGGCTTGAGGCGTACTGTAAGGCATTCATATAATAGGAATGGAATTTCTCCTGGCATTCCAGCTTAACCATATTTTCATCTCCCCGCCTCTGGATCCTTTCTATTACATCCCTGGTTAGATGTCTGAAGCGGCGCTGAGTCTTGAGGTATTCCTCTACAGGTTTTCTTCTATCCACCCTCACAGTAATCTTGTATCGCCCATTTACCACCTCATAAAGGGGAAATATGCCTGTTTGCACAGCGAGCCGACTTACCTCAATGCTCATATCACTTGGACATCGCCACCCAGTGGGACATGGTGAGAATATATGGAGATAGGCTGGTCCTTTAATCAGGGCTGCCTTCCTTACCTTATTCATCAGATCAATATAGTGGGAAGGGGCACAGGTAGCCACATAGGGGATATTATGGGCAACTGCAATGGCAGGCATATCCTTTTTCCAGGTCATCTGACCGATACTCCTTTTCCCAGGCGGAGAAGTAGTAGTCATTGCCCCATAAGGGGTGGCACTTGATCTCTGGATGCCGGTATTCATATATGCCTCATTATCCAGGCAGACATAAACAAAGTCGTGTCCCCGCTCAAAGGCCCCTGAGAGTGCCTGAACCCCTATATCGGCAGTCCCTCCATCACCGGCCATTGCCACAACGAATATACGTCTATCTTTAATCTTCCCTTTTCTCATGAGGGCTTTCAGGCCAGCCTCAATGCCTGAGGCCACTGCTGCAGCATTTTCAAAGGCTACATGTATCCAAGGTACCTCCCAGGCAGTCTGAGGAAAAGATGAGGATATAATCTCCATGCATCCCGTGGGCATGGCCACAATGGTATCTCTACCCAGGGCCTTCATAACCAGCCTCATGGCCAGAACCTCTCCACAGCCTAAGCATGCACGGTGGCCTGGTGAAACCAGCTCCTCCCTGGGAAGCTCTCTGGGCTTAAAGCCCCTGAAATCCTTCAATTCCTCCAGCTCTTTAGCCATCAATTCTTCTGCAATCATAACTCCCTTACCCCCACAAGTTCATAAAATTGTTCTTTACCTTCTTTTGCGTATTCTATAGATTGGTTGACCATCTCCTCAAACATCTCCAGAGTAACATCCCTTCCACCTAATCCTGCAATAAACCCCAGGACCTTGGGCCTGTTCGGGAGCCCGAAGAGAGCAGACCTTACCTCTGAACACACTGGCCCACCCGGTCCACCAGTAGAAACAGCCCTATCTACAACAGCCAATGTGTCTGCACCCTTGACTGCCGCCCTCAATTCATCTAAAGGGAAAGGTCGCCAGAGCCTGAGCCGAATGAGACCCACAGATACACCCTTTTCTCGCATAATATCCACCGCGGTCATGGCGGTTTCGCTGATAGACCCCATTGTTAACAACAAAACCTCTGCGTCTTCGCATCTGTATGTCTCCACTGGCTTATAGTGTCGACCAAATATCTTCCCGAATTCATCCCAGGCCTGGATTATGGGCCCTTTAGAGGCCACCAATGCCTCATCCAATTGCTTCTTTGCCTCGGTATATACCTCCGGTATGCCCACAGGGCCCATGGAGATAGGTCTATCAGGGTCAAGCCTCATGGCAGGCTTAAATTCTGGCAAATACCTCCTTACCTCCTCCTTTTCCGGGATATCTATAGGCTCTATCATATGACTTAAAATAAAGCCATCAAGATTTACCATAATAGGCAGGAGTACCCGATGATCCTCGGCTACCCTAAAGGCATGGAGTGTAAGGTCAAACACCTCCTGTCCATTTTCCGCAAAGGTTTGAATCCAGCCACAATCCCTTTCTGCCATTATATCACTATGGTCGTTCCATATATTAATGGGTGCCGATAGCGCCCTATTCACCACCATCATCACTATAGGTGTCCTGAGTGCAGATGCGATAAATAATATCTCGTGCATAAGGGCTAGTCCCTGAGCGCAAGTTGCGGTAAATGTCCTGGCCCCTGCTGCGGAGGAGCCAATACAGGCACTTAAGGCCGAATGTTCGGATTCCACAGGCACATACTCTGCGTCTAATTCCCCATCGGCTACAAGCTCCGCCAAATGCTCCACAATATGGGTCTGTGGGGTTATGGGATAGGCTGCTATCACATCCACATCTGCTAATTTTGCAGCCTCAGCCGCTGCAATAGAAACCTCCATGGCCACTCTCACACCCATTACTCCTCCCTAATCATGGCGATGGCGTCTGTAGGGCATTCCCGAGCACATATTCCGCACCCTTTACAGTAATTACCATCGGAATCAAAAAAGCCATCTTCCGTGGGTCTATAGGCCATATCTGGGCAGAGAATCCAGCAGAGTCCGCACCTTATGCACTTCTCTTTATCGGTCACTGGCCTCTGGGAACGCCAATCACCTGTTTTAAATCCCTTGCTGGTTCCAGGCTCAATTAAAGCACATCCCAGTTCTAAATCCTTCCAGCCTATGATGCCTCCTGTTTTTTCTGATGCCTTCATTGTTCCACCCTTGTTTCTTTATAGGCCTGTTCCAGAGCCATTTTATTTTTGGGGGCAATTGGCCCGAATCTTCTATCAATGGCCCTGTTTATGGAATCTATATTGACCACGGATGTTGCCTTTATCAGAGCTCCAAGCATGGTAGTATTGGTAATAGGCAAACCTAAATTGTCCAGTGCAATTTTTGTGGCGTCTACCAATGCCATCCGTGAACGGATTTTATATTGAGATTTTATCTCATCCTCTGACTGAGTACTATTAATAACCACCATACCATTATCCTTTAAACCCTCTGCCACATCAACCACTTCTAAAAGGGTTGGATCAAGAACAACCACTATGTCTGGATGGTATACCTTTTCCCTTAAGCGTATAGGCTTATCATCTACTCTTACAAAGGCGGTTACCGGGGCACCTCTTCTTTCTGGCCCGAAACTGGGAAACCCCTGGGCATATTTGCCTTCTTCTATGGCAGCTGTAGCCACTATTTCCGCAGAAGTAACAGCACCCTGTCCGCCCCGACCGTGAATTCTGATTTCTATCATGAGATCCTATTCCTCCACCAATGTAAGGGCTCCAAAGGTACACCACTTAACGCATGAGGGACCAGGCTGATCCAGCAACATGCAAAAATCGCATTTTAAAGGGATGTCGGTATCTGGTTCTCTGAATATGGTGGGTTTGGTAGGACAAGAGGCCCGGCACAGTGCACATTGATCATAAACCATTCCTCCCAGGACCAGAATTCCTTTAGAGTTGCATGCCGCATCGGTAAAGGGTCCAGCTATTACCGGAAAAAACTGATCTCCTTCCTTCATCACCCTTATCCTGGCCTTTCTGGGATTGATAGTGTCCAACACATGGCTTAGGGAACAGGCTATTTCACAACGCCTGCATCCTGTACATTTATTATAGTCAATCCTAATCCTCTCCATGTCATTTCCTTATATCACTACTTTATTATACCTTGAATCTATAAACCCAGATCCTTCAGTTTCTCCTCCGTGGGTATACCTTGTTCATTCCATCCCCTTAAGCGATAATACTCAGGTAATAACTTATCAAGGTGTAAGATACTCCCCTTCGCAGGACCATCGGGAATGGGTTCAGAAAGCAACCTTTCAGATAAGGTATCATCCGCTCCGGTAAACCCAGCCTTTATATTGAATAGCCGTTCCAGGTTCCAGATTCTCTCACCTATCTTGAGAATGTCATCCACTTCATAGTGAGTTTCTAACACATCGTTTACCATGGTAACCATATCATCTATCCATATACACATGAGTGATAGGGGGCAAATTCCCATGGCATTAAGTACCGCGGTCAAATCCTGAAAGAGCTTAACCTTCCATGCCTTGCCCTCTGTTTCCAATGGATGGGGTTCCCCATGTATACCTAGGACCTCATCAATAACAGTAAATCCATCAAGGTGGTAAGCCCCAGAGTTAGAGGTTGCAAAATGTAATCCCATACCCTGTATTCCTCTGGGGTCATACGGGGGGAGCTCACGCCCTTTTGCTCCCATAAAGGATTCCATATGCTCATAATCCTTGGCAATCCTGAATGCCCCTGTCCCTAAAATACAACCAAATCCATTACCCTCTCCAATTAAATTTATTAATGGAATGAGGTTTTCACTTTTCCCAAAGCGGAAACTTTGGCCTGCATCCAGCTCAGAAAGTATTCCTTTCTCATATAACTCTGTGGCAGTGGCAATGGCAGCTCCCACTGAGATGGGATCGATACCTAATTGGACACATAAGTAATAGGCCTTGGCTATAGCCAGTAAATGATCAATGCCCAGGTTAGGCCCTAACATAGCAATGGTATTATAATCCAGACCTGTTCCTTTCCCATCAAATGGTGGTTTCTTAGTCTCTGTTGTCTTAAGACACGCCATAGGACAGGCCAAACAACTCCTGTGTCCGCACAGGATAGAACGGGCCAAGGCTTGCGAATCCACATTTTTTATCCCATTAAATACCGCGGCTTGAAAATTTTTTGAAGGCAAGAATCCCATCTGATGCAAGGTTTCTACTAAAAAAGTGGTGCCAAGATTTCTCACTTTTTCTGAAATCAAGGGATCTTTCTCAATTCGCTTCAAGAGATGCGAGGTGTTTAAAAGGAAACGATTCCCATGGGCCACCTTAACGCCCTTTGTTCCCCTCACTGCTACGGCCTTTAAGTTCTTCGTCCCCATAACCGCTCCCAAACCAGACCCACCGAAGGCCATGAAATCTTCATGAACCAGTGAGGCGATATTTGCGATCTTTTCACCAGCCGGACCTATACTTACTATACACATCTCCCTGGCTTTCCATAAGTCACCCATTTCAGCCTTGATCAACTTCTCCGTATAAGTGGTTGTTCTTCCCCAGAGATGAAGAGCCGGTAGGAGCCTTACCTTATCATCCATAATGGAAAGATAGACTGGAAATTTGGATTTGCCTTCAATAATAATGGCATCAAAACCGGAGAACTTGAGCTCCGCTCCAAAATTGCCAAGTACGCTTGCACAGGCTATTCCCCCGGTTAAAGGGGACTTGGTGGTAACGCTACACAAGGCACTGGCTATTGCTCCGGTTCCGGTTAGTGGACCGGTAGCAAAGATAAGTTTGTTATGGGCCTCGAGAGCATTGGCCTTTGGGTCTATTTCATCACACAATATCTTTACACCAAGGCCTCTTCCTCCCATAACTAGAGAGACTGTTTCCAAATCCAGGTCTTGAATAGCCACACTTCCCTCAGTCAAATTGACCCTTAAGACCTTTCCGGTCCAGCCGTTCATTGAGATTACCTCCTAGTGTGGAACCATAGCTTGCAGGTCTTCTACACAAGGGATTTTTATGGGGGTAAATCGATATGACCTATCCCGCAGTCTTTAGAAACAATAGGAGGGAACACCTCCATACGTATGATTACAATAGAGAAAAAAGACCTGTCAAGAATTTTTAGGTTTTGAAATATCTCAAAATTTGGGACAAATTTAGAACCAAAAGATTAGCTGTATGCTTTTGGCTTCCCAAATATCTTTCTATTATTCAGGGGGCATAATACCGTTTTATGGTTTAAGCATTCCCTTCTCTTTTCATTCCATTCTAACCATAAACAATCAAAGCAAGGTTTGCTTTCAAGTGAAGCATCTACACAGATAGCGTTTAACCTATTTATCTTCTTTTCCATAAACCCCATCTCCCCATCTAGTGGACCTCTCTTTTTTGAAGATTTAAGATAGCAGCGATTTCCCCAGAAGTTAGCTCTATGAAACGCTTAACATCTTTTGGAGGCAAACTTTTTCCAGGTTCAGGAAATGTATCCAGTCCCTTAGGCCTGATAAGCCTGGGGCTATTTTGGAGTTCCCTTTTTGGAAGGATCTCAAAATCTGGAGAAAATGAATCGTTAAAATACATCTCCTGAAAGGTATAAAACTTCAAGGCATGGGCCGTGGAATCCAAAATGGCGATTTCATCCGCATGCACAATCTTGTTTTTAAAGGCCCTAACAAGACCTGCTAGCGATTCTCCACCCTGGGTGCAAATAAAGTGGCCGTTACGATTAGCGGTAAGCTGGCAATCCATAATTTCTTGTTCGGTGACCTGTACCATAAAGAATCTTTCATTTCCAGCCTTTTTTTCATATTCCTGCACAAGTTTGATAACCCTGGGCATAGAAACCGGATTACCGATCATAGCCGCCTGTGCCACACTTGGCTTTACAACTACAGGAGAAAATATCCTTTTGTTGAGTTCTCTTTCTAGATAATATCTGTAAACCGGGTTTGCATGGGTGGATTGAACCCCGATAACTTTGGGTAAGGCATTGATAATACCTGCATCATAGAACCTCAAAAAACCGCTTATTATAGCGGTTATATTTCCGGCATTCCCTATAGGTACCACTATCACCTTTTTGTCAGTGTCATAATCTAAGTCCTGTGATATCTCAAAGGCATAAGATTCCTGTCCCCTAATCCGCCAGGCATTCTTTGAATTTAAAAGGGCCACATGGTAATTATCAGCAAGATTTTCCACAACCTTCATGCAATCATCGAATACTCCTGGAATCTCAAACACGTATGCGCCACTTCCCAATGGCTGAGATAGCTGCACCTTGGTTATCTTTCCCTGGGGCACAAGGACTGCTGACTTAACCGTTTCATGAAGATAAGAGCCATAGAGGGCCGCTGATGCTGAGGTATCACCTGTGGATGCGCAAATGGCTAAAATGTCCTTAACCCCAAAGGTCTTAACTAGATAGTTGATATAACTTAAGGCACAGGCCATTCCTCTATCTTTGAAAGATGCACTGGGGTTCTGACCGTCGTTTTTAAAATAGAATTCCATCCCCACAAAATCTCTCATAAAATCATTGACGGGTACCAGTGAGGTATGGCCTTCTCCCAGGTATATAATCTGGTCTAAAGGTATAAGTGGAGCAATAAATTCGTAATATAAAAAAACCCCTTTTAAGGCGGGTATATTTAACATCTTCCGATAATCAAAAATCTTTTGCCATGTCTCCCCTGGTATCTCTTTAAATCGGTGGGAATCCTTATCTATGATCATGAGCAGGTCTTGGCAATCAGGGCAGGTATAGAGGAGTTGGCGGATAGGAAATTCTTTGTTACATCCTAGACACTGATAGACAATCTCGCCTTTTACCTTGGGAATTATGAGGTCTCTAATCTCGGCAGGAAAGTCCTTGAGTCTCATAGTTCCTCTTCGCCAAGGTCTCCCTTCTCCATGGCTTCATCTACCATCTGGTCAAAATCCTCCCCCAGATCTTCACCTAGTTCTTTTCCCATGCGCTTCATAAATCGTGCTACACTTTTTGGGTCGTTTTCATCCAGATCACCAAACTTAGATGGATCGGCCAGAGATTCGAGCCTGCTTTCCTCCGATTTGACCACATTTACCCTGGATATAAGCTTACTAAGCTTGTTACTCTTGCAATGCTTGCATATAGGTTCAAATGATTCGCTTATACGTAACAGAAGGTACGATGATTTTCGCCCACAATCCATGCACCAATATTCGTAAATAGGCATCTTAACTCCTAACCAGGGGCCTCCTAAAAAATTGTGGTCTATAGGCGGTGAGATTTACCATAGTCAGAATCCTCTGTCAATCTTATAATAGCGTGGAGTTTCCCCAAAATTTTTAATAAAGCTGAATGGTAAAAGGTAGTAGCAGTTGGCCCTTATCTTCTGTTCTCACCAGATTGGGTATTATTCCTGTTTTAGAGGCAAAGAGTACCTTATAGATCCCATCAGCGATGGCATATTGGCGAAACTAATGAAATAGGATACAGCCTGAACTAAGACCACTATATTCCTTAAGCCAGTGTAGCTTAAAACCCTCATATCTTCTAAGTTATAAGTCTGTTTGAGTAACTCTCTTCACATTTCCATGGAGTTAGGTATATCTCCAGAATCCTGATAGCATCAGGTGGTTGCACTTTTAAATTTGTCAGTAACATCAATGGCTTTCATGTGAAAATAGCTCCTCTAATCTATAGGCAGGAGGATTTCTTTTTTGCTTTATGCCCTACAATTTAAATTCCAAATCCCAAGCATCAAATACCAAACATTGTTTGGAATTTGGGATTTGG
>DTXE01000505.1 GCA_012962595.1 Syntrophaceae bacterium
ATTAATGGCCGTTCCTCTAGGGGTCCTAGCAGCTATCTATATAGCAGAACTTGCTGATAGGAGAGTCAAAGAATTATTAAAGCCGGTTATAGAGTTATTAGCTACACTACCATCGGTGGTTATTGGCTTTTTTGGAATGGTGATTGTGGCGCCTTTGCTCCAGAGTATGTTTGATATCCCTACCGGGCTCAATATCCTTAATGCCTCTATAATGCTGGCCTTAATGGCCATTCCCACCATTACCAGCGTTTCTGAAGATGCTATCCATGCGGTTCCCCAGGCACTTCGGGATGCCTCCTATGCCCTAGGCGCTACCAAATGGGAAACTACTATCCAGGTGGTTATTCCGGCAGCCCTTTCCGGCATCTGTACCGCCATAATACTGGGCATGGCCAGGGCCATAGGTGAAACCATGGTGGTCCTGATGGTAGCAGGTGGGGCAGCCATGGTGCCACACAGTATATTTGATCCTGTAAGACCCATGCCAGCCAGTATTGCAGCAGAGATGGGCGAAGCCCCCTTTCGTAGCAATCATTATTATGCCCTCTTTGCTACAGGCATTGTGTTATTTTTTGTAAGCCTATTCCTTAACTTGTTGGCTGACTATATTACACACCGTTACAAGGAGTCTGGCGCAGCATTTACCGGATAGGTTCAATCATGTTTTATAGAACAAGACGAGAGCTCAAACAGCAATTGGCCTTTGGCATGATACGGCTTTCGGCAGTAGTTATCTGTCTTGCTCTATTTATCATGCTCTTCTACATCTTTATAAAAGGCTGGCGGGTTATTAACTGGAGCTTTTTGACCGAGATGCCTTATGAGGCCATGACCAAGGGAGGCATCTTTCCAGCGATTGTAGGCACCTTCTATCTAACTATGGGTGCCATAATCTTTGCCTTACCTTTAGGTGTAGCTTCGGCTATTTATCTCAGTGAGTATGCCAGGGCTGGTCGATTGGTACGTATTATTCGATTGGGTATTACCAATCTGGCTGGGGTTCCTTCGGTAGTATTTGGACTCTTTGGGTTGGGATTATTTGTGGTCTTTCTGGGGTTTGGCTCTTGCATACTCTCTGGTTCTCTCACCTTGGGATTCTTAATTTTACCCATCATTATCTCCACGGCAGAAGAGGCCCTAAAGACCGTACCCTTGAGTTATCGTGAGGCCTCTCTGGCACTTGGGGCCACCAAATGGCAAACTATTTACAGGGTGGTGCTACCTGCAGCACTACCCGGGATATTAACTGGCTCAATCATAGGCATTGGTCGGGCGGCTGGCGAAACAGCGCCCATCATGTTTACCGCAGCAGCATTTTATACAGGAAGACTACCATCCTCCATCTTCCATGAGGTAATGGCCCTGCCATACCACATCTACGTATTGGCCACCGCAGGAACCCACATAGAGCAGACAAGGCTCATCCAGTTTGGAACCGCCATGGTTTTAGTCTTTTTAGTTTTGGGGGTTAATTTAATGGCTATTATTATTCGTGCCAGACTTAGAAGAAGACAGGCATAACCTCACCTGGCTACCATGGCCCTCATCATATCACCTGCATTCTCGGCATGGTCTGCAATCTCACCGATTTTGTCCAGCACATGAGTTAGGTGACAGACAGAAAGAGGTTCAATGCTCAGATTAAAAATGGTCTTTTTCATTTTTTTCTCAAGTTGGTCTGCTTCATGTTCTTTTTGGCGTATCTCTCTGATCAATTCCTTTACTTTCTCCCTATCCTTTTCATCATAATATCTAAAATAGGCATTTGCAGTATCCAGCATAGGGCCTAAAAGACCTATAGCCTCTATAACCTTATCTACCAGACCCAGAAGATCTTCTTTTATCTCTTGGGGAATATCAGTTAACCTAATAGTTAGCCAGTCAATTACATCCTCGGCGGCATCAAGAACCTTGTCCTGCTCCCTTAGATACATCAGAAATTGAAAGTTGTCTACCGGCATGATAACACCCTTGGGGAGATGTCCCCTTATATTCCTCTTAATGGCATCTGCCTCGCTCTCCAATCTTGATACCTCTTTAGCCAAATGTTCATATTCCTCACATGCCTTATCTATGTAACACTGTATGGCCCTCTTAAACATCCATGTACATTCCTTCACCTTATCAGTGTGAACTTTAAGATACTCAAACGGTGATCTTCTGAACTTGGAAGGCTCTGGCGATATGGAACCATGCCTGATTACTCTCCCCTCCGCTATGAAAACCACCTCTTCACCTATGTTAGTGGCCAAATCGGCCACTCTCTCTAAATTAAGGGCCACAATAATCAGATGTATCCCTTGCTTAACAGTGGAAGGATTGGCTACCATATCATCTATAATGCTACCAATGATATCGATATAGAGCTTATCCACCTCTTTATCACGATCGCAAACCACCTCTGCCAATTGTGCGTCATTATTAACAAAGGCATTTATACTATCGGTAAGCATGGATTCAGCGAGCCTGGCCATTTTGTTTAAATCCAAAGGCCTTACAACCACAGGTTCTTCTTTAATCAACAAAGGAACTCTCTCGGCAATGTTAACAGCCTGGTCTCCCACTCGTTCTAGTAAGCGATTAATTTCCATGGTAGAGGTAATAAATCTAAGATCCATGGCCATGGGTTGCTGGAGGACTAATGTCTTCAAACAGAGGTTATCGATGTAGTTTTCCATAGCATCAATATCATCATCTTGTTCAACCACCTCATTGGCCAGTTTGAGGTCCCTTTTATGAACTGAAAGGATTGCTCCTTTTAAAGATTCTTCCACCATAGAAGACATCTTTAGTAAACACATCTTTAAGTCTTGTAATTGTCTTTGGATTTCGGTACTCATATTTATCCTCTTTTAACCACACCTTGGCCTTAGCCAAATCGTCCGGTTATATAATCTTCAGTCTGTTTAAGCTTGGGTTTGGTAAATAAAACCTCGGTAGTGTCTACTTCGATAAGCTTCCCCAGATAGAGAAATGCAGTATAATCTGAAACACGAGCCGCCTGTTGCATATTATGGGTTACAATAATAATGGTATATTTTTCCTTAAGTTTTCGGAGCAATTCCTCAATCTTTTGAGTGGTTATGGGATCTAAGGCGGAGGCGGGCTCATCCATCAAAATAACCTCTGGCTCAATGGCCAGAGCCCTGGCTATACATAGTCTCTGCTGCTGACCTCCTGATAAACTAAGGGCAGAGTGATGTAACCTGTCTTTCACCTCATCCCACAAAGCTGCATCTATAAGGCTCCTTTCAACTCTCTCCGCCAGCTCGCCTTTATTCTTTATCCCATTAATTCTTAAGCCATAGGCTACATTGTCAAAAATACTCTTGGGGAAGGGATTTGACTTTTGAAACACCATGCCCACCCTTCTGCGCACCTCCACCACATCAACCTCTGGAGAATAGATGTTCCTATGGTCAAGAAGTACCTCACCCTCCATTCTGGTATCTAGAATGATCTCATTGAGTCGATTGAGGCACCTTATAAATGTGCTTTTCCCACAACCAGAAGGACCGATCAAGGCGGTTATGGCATGTTCATAGAAATCTAGCGTGATATTATTCAAGGCCCTGACCTTTCCATAGTAAAAGCTTAAGTTTCTAGTAGCCATCTTTACATATTCAGGCATAGGCTTCTCTCATTTGTCATTGGATCTGGCTATTTGCGGTTCGCTATTCGCAAACAGCAGATTAAATATGACTAATGACCGGTGACGTTGCCTATAGTTAACAGAGAAATGTTACAATTTTGTGACAGATGATAAAGATTTTGGGAGGGTAAAGGAGAAGGTAGAGCCTTTTCCCAATTCGCTTTCCACCCATATTCTACCACCATGGGCCAAAATAATGTGCTTGACAATGGAAAGACCCAATCCAGTTCCTCCTAATTCTCTTGATCGATCCTTGTCCACACAGTAAAACCTCTCGAAAACACGATCTATGTCCTCTCTGGGAATTCCCATGCCGGTATCCCGGATATTCACCTGAACCTCCTTCCCTAAATCTTTAAGTGTGATGGTAACAGTACCTTGGGAAGGTGTATATTTAACGGCGTTGTCTAACAAGTTAACCATTGCCTGCCCTAATAAGTCTCTGTCTGCAAAAACCATAGTGTTTTCCAAGAGAGGGCCCACTTTTAGTTGAATCCCCTTTTCTGTAGCCTGTTTTTGAACCAACTGGATAGATGTGTGTATAACTTCTTTAAGGTCGATTTCCTTTTGGGGTATCCTTTCTTCACAAGTCTCAATTCTAGACAGCATAAGTAAGTCATCGATTATGTTAGACAACCTATTTGCATGTTTTAGGATTACTTGAACAAATTGGTCGGCCTGGTAGCCGTTATTTATGACCCCATCTAACAAGGTTTCCGCATACCCTTTAATAGAGGTTAACGGCGTTCGTAGCTCGTGGGAAACATTGGCTACAAAATCTCGCCTTATCCTCTCTAATCGTTTTAATTTAGTTATGTCATGAAACACCGCTATTGCTCCTTGAATCATCTTTCCCGACCTAATTCCTACTACATTAACTTCAAAAACCCTCTCCCTAGGGGCAGAGGTGAAAAGTTCCATTTTGAAAGAGGGGGTTCCCTGTAAAACGTGCTCAAGTCCCTGGTGAAACTCCCTGTTCCTAAGTACCTCCAAAGGGGTTTTTCCTTCGAAGACCATATGCTTTCCCAGAAAATCTTTTAAGGCTTCATTAACTAAGATAATGGAGTTATCTTTATTAACTACCATTACCCCCTCGGCCATACCTTTTAAGATTATACTTAGCTTGTCTCTCTCCTCCGTTATCTCTGCAATTTTTGTTTCCAGTTGAGCCGCCATATCATTTAAAGTCCGTGCCAACATGCCCAATTCATTATGAGGATAAAGTCTAATCCTTTTTTCAAACTCACCTTGGGACATCGCCTGGGCAACCGATGTTATTTCCTTTATGGGCTTGGATAAACTTCGGGAAACAAAAAAACTTAGTAGGAAAGCAGCTACCATGCCCATAGATAAGGTGATATAAATATTGCGGCGGGCTTCATGGATGATTGCGTTTACATCACTCAAAGGTAGAGAAACTCTTATTACCCCGAAAGAATTATCCATAGGGCCGAGCCTTCTAGCCACATATATCATATAGGTCTTCAATGTCTTGCTATACCTAGTGCTTTCTCCATAGTCCTTATTAAGTGCATTTACAAATTCAGGGCGATCTGAATGATTCTCCACATTCCACAAGTCTGGCCCATCTAATTCAGAATCTCCTAGAACCTTTCCAGATTTACTTATCATGGTTATCCTACACTCCAGGCTTTCTCCCATTTCATCAACCACAGAATCAATTTCGTAAGAAGGAGCTTGGGTATATTTGTGTTCAATAATGGTCTTTAAAAGTGCAGCTTGCCTCAGCAGATTACCTTCAATCTGACCAATAAGGTGGGATTTGAGTGTGTGACTAAGATATAGTTCAGCAAGTAAAAAGATGGGGAGAAAAATGGCCAAATAGGAAATTAATAGTTTCCATTGAAACTTCATCACTCATATCTCTCTAATTTTATAGCCAATCCCCCTTACCGTTTCAATCAACTCACTTGACTCCCCCAGCTTTTTACGAAGGCGACGTATATGGGTATCCACGGTTCTCTCATATCCTTCAAAGGTATAGCCCCAGACCTTGTTCAAAAGGGCCTCTCTGGTCTGGACCCTTCCCTGATTTTTCATCAATTCCCATAATAGCTTAAATTCAGTGGCCGTCAAACGAATCTCCTCATCCCCAGCCTTTACAAGGTGTCTCTCCACATCCAAGGTCAATCCCTCTATTCTAATAACCTTTTCTTCTATGGGGGGTTTCAGTCTTCTTAAGATAGCCTTGACTCGTAAAATCAGCTCCCTAGGACTAAATGGTTTAACAATATAGTCATCAGCTCCCAACTCAAAGCCCACAACCCGATCGATTTCTTCTCCTTTTGCAGTAACTATCACAATAGGAACGTTTTTGGTTGGTTCATTAAATCTTAAATACTTACAAACCTCTATTCCATCCATGTCTGGAAGCATAAGGTCCAGAACCACCAAATGGGGTGGGTTTTCTTTAATGGATTTAAGTGCTGATGTGCCATCAAGGGCTATGGAGGTCTGAAATCCCGCTGTCTTGAGATTGTACGCAATAAGTTCGGCTATATCCTTGTCATCTTCCACAACCAAGATGGATTCATGGGCCATACTCCAATTTATCCTCTGTACAAGGGGTATTTTGAGTGAAGCCTATTTAAAATCGCCTATCTTGTCAAGTGATTCAGACACCATTCACGATACGCGATTTTATCTTGTATCCCGCCTTTCTCTACAAACTCTGTTGACAGATATAAAGGATAGTTATAAGAGACTATAGATTTAATTGCCAATCCTAACACCTTTCGAAAACCAGTGTAAGTCTTTAACCTGATAAGGCTTTGTTGAACCGACCCAAAAAGCCAGTAGACAGCCTATGACATTAGATACCATAATTCTTTTAGTGGGCCTTGTTGCGGCAGTGTACATGGCATGGAATATTGGTGCCAACGATGTTGCCAATGCCATGGCTACCGCTGTTGGTGCAAAGGCTATTACCCTTAAACAGGCAGTTATTATTGCCGCCATATTAGACCTCATTGGTGCCGCCTTTATAGGAAGTCATGTTGCACAGACCATCCGCAAAGGGATAGTTCACCCCGATGTTTTAGGAGATCCCACGGTGGTGATGATTGGTTTGCTGTCCGCACTCCTAGCCGCCAGTTTTTGGGTGTTTTTTGCCACCTGGTCCCGCCTTCCGGTCTCTACCAGCCATGCTGTGGTAGGTGCTATGCTGGGGTTTGGGCTAATTACCGGTGGCCCATCAGTGGTCAACTGGGCTAAGACCTCAGAAATTGTGGTCTGTTGGATACTCTCACCATTCTTTAGCGGTATTCTAGCCTATTTTATATATAAGGTTATCTACCGGAATATACTTTCTAAGGAAAACATGTTTTTCCATGCAGTAAGACTGAGTCCTTATTTTGTGGGGATAACGTTTTTTGTTATGTTTCTCTCACTATTCCTCAAGACACCATTGGGTGAAAAGGTGGGGTTTGGAACCGGAGAGAGTGTAGCAGCGGCCCTAATTATCGGTTTTTTATTGGGAATTCTGGGACGATGGTTCATCAAGACCTTTATTACATCTAGCGGACTAAAAGGGGTAGAAGAGGCGTTTAGGCGCATTCAGATTCTCACTTCCTGCTACGTATCACTTGCTCATGGGGCAAATGATGTGGCCAATGCCATGGGTCCTTTTGCTGGCATATACTTCATCGTAACGAGACATACCATTGGTCCAGAAATTCCCATCCCTTTTTACTTACTGGCACTTGGAGGTATGATGATAGCATTTGGGATATTGACCTGGGGTTATAGGGTTATCGGAACCGTGGGCTCAAGGATCACCACCCTTACTAACACCCGGGGTTTTTCTGTAGACTTTGGAACGGCCACCTCTGTCCTGCTGGCATCCAAGATGGGACTCCCGGTCTCTACCACCCATGCGGCTGTGGGTGCGGTCATTGGGGTAGGACTTGCCAGGGGATTTGAGGCAGTAGATTTTAGGGTTGTATGGAAAATATTACTTTACTGGGTAATAACCTTGCCAGCGGCTGCAATATGTTGTATGATTATCTTTAAGTTCATTAACTTATTAATTTAGAAAGGCGTATGACATGCGGATACCGTTACTGACCTTATTTAGAAAATCGCCCTTTGAAGACCTTAAAACTCATGCCCATAAGGTAAAGGAATGCACATGGATGTTTAGGAGGGCTATAGAGTGTTACATAGATAAGGCATGTGAGGAGTATGAATACCTGGCTAAAGAGGTATCAAGATTAGAAAATGAGGCAGACGCCATTAAAAGGAACATAAGGGGCCACCTACCCAAGGGTGTTATTATGCCGGTAGATAAATTTCAAATTTTTATGTACTTAAGGGAGCAAGATAGGGTACTTGATGCCGTTGAAGATGCACTAGATTGGCTGACTTTTAGGTTAACCGATATCCCCAAAGAGGTAGAAAAGGATCTTCTAAGTCTAGTAGATAAGGACATAGAGGCTATAGGTCTTTTAGGCCCCATGCTGGATGCAGCAAATGCCTATTTTAGATACAACGATGAAAAAGATAGGGAGAGGGTAAAGGAATTGATCAGAGAGATACGCCAAAAAGAACATGAAGCAGACCAGATTGAGAAGAAAATGAAAAAGACCATTTTTAATCTGAACATCGAACCTGTCTCTATATGCCACTTCAATCATGTGCTGGACAAAATCGGTGAGATTGCAGACCATGCCGAGAATGCCGGTGACATGATGCGGGCTATGATGGCTAAATAAGGCCTCTTGCACAAAAAATCCTAACTCCAAAATTCTAAATCCTAAAAAATTGTACTAGTCACGAATAGCGTTGACATTTAGTGACTTATCAAGGTGAAACATTCATGGCCCTTCGGGCCACAAAGAAGAATTGGAAGTAGCGCTTTCTGGTTCAAATTCAGAAATGGAATCGAATATGATAATAGCCGAATATAACAATCGCATCAAAAAATTTGAAGTTGAAGGA
>DTXE01000506.1 GCA_012962595.1 Syntrophaceae bacterium
AGGGAATACCTCCTGGGGCAAATCCTCAGCTATCATTATTTGAACCCTGAAATTTTACCGGACAGGAGTGAAGCTCACCCCTGATTTTAAGACCATAGCCCATTTCAGAAAAGATAACAGATATGCCATAAAGAAGGTATGCAGGGAATTTATCCTTATATGCAAGAGTCTTGACCTCTTTGGAGGTGAGCTTGTAGCAATAGATGGGATCGATAATCTTCACCACCATATAAAATGTCAGTAGGTAGCCCACAATCTTACCCATAAGAGAAAGAACCTCTCTTCTAAACAGTTGTCTACCTGATGCCTTTTGAACAATCCAGCATACAATGGTGGTTAAGGCGGGTCCTGATGCAATGGATGAAAGTATGAAGATGAAGAAGGTGGTAGGCCATACATAAACATCTGGTCTCTCTGCAAAGGGCCTTGTGAATAAGACCCCCCACATTCCTCCTAAAGAGCCTTGATGAAAGAATGATAAGAAGGTACCTGCTGCAGCAAATATGGCCATGTTTAGATGGAGGTTATGGCCAAAGACATGTACCTCTCTAATCTCATCAAGCTTAGGGTTGGAAAGGATAATTGGTAGATATTCTATGCACAATACCATAAAGTACAAAGTAATACAAAAGGCCACTTCTGTAAGCATGGAATGGGTATTGGCATGCCAGAATATAAACCAGCCCCTCAGAGGCTGCCCCACATCCAGGCCCAGGATCAACTGAGCTGAAAGATAGCAACACCAGCCAAGAATAACCGCCAAGCATATAATGGCATCCAGTTCCTTTTTTCCAATAATATATCTAAGAAAACCGCTAAAAAACGCTCCGGCACCTAAGGCAATCACTGCCAGATCAAAGGCAATCCATGCACCAAACCCAAAATAGTTATTCATACCGGTTAGGTTCAGGGCCTTCCAAAAGATCATAAATGTGGCAAAGGCCCCCCAACCCATCACTGCCAGAAGGAACAAAACCCACAGAGAAAACTTCTTCAGAGAACACCTTTCCACACCCTTCGGTATTAAGAATGCATCTTTACTCATGCCTTAACCTCTCTTCTTCTAAATAATTATCTGCCTGCTTCCGAACCCAATCTTGAGTGCAGATATAATAAACCTTGGGTTCGCTCCCTAGCTTTTCCAGCAACCTAAAGGCAAAGGGGCTTTTGGCCAGCCTGGCAACCTCGCTATGTGGATCATTGAGGTTTCCAAAGGTCATGGCCTTGGAAGGGCAGGCCTCAACACAGGCAGGTATATATTCCCCTTCTCTAAGCTCCCTTCTCCCTTCCATAAAGGCCTTGTTTTTAGCTCTGTGATAGCGATGATAACAGAAGCTGCATTTTTCGACCACACCTCGCATCCTAGGAGAGACATCAGGGTTTAGATACTTCTCCATACCCTTGGGCCATGTGGGATCCCACCAATTAAAGTAGCGAGCATGGTAGGGACAGGCTGCCATACAGTACCTACATCCAAAGCAGCGAGGATACACCTGACTTACCACTCCATCGGCACCGGTCTTTGTGGCACTCGCCGGGCAAACAGATACACATGGGGTATGGTGATCACAATGCATACAGGGCCTGGGCATATGAATTACTCTAGTATGGGGATAGGGAAGGTGATTGGATATTTGATATATCTCGAGCCAACTTATCCTTCGTAATCTGTCAGTCTCATCCTTCCTAAAAGATATATTATTTTCGGCTTGACAGGCCACGGAACATGCACCACAGCCAGTACACTTATCTAAGTCTATTACCATCCCCCACTTCACACCATTCTTGTGCACTTCTTTCATAATCTACCTCATACCTTCACAAGTTTTATCCCTGTACCCCAACCCAGCGCTAGGTCACTTACAGGCTCCTTCACTACAGATATGATTTCATTAGGATTCACACCTTTACCTTTCAAATATTCATCATATGCGGTGTGACCCAGGCCTAAGGGTATATTAACAATGCCGGGCATGGCTCCTTCAAAGAGATGTACACGTACCCTGACCTTTCCTTTTATTGATTGGATCTCTGCATAATCTCCCTCACCTAGCCCATATTGTTTTGCTGTCTTGGGATTTATTTCCACAAATACATCGTTTTTCTTAAGAAGAGTATCATCCAGGATTTTGGTCATAAAGGGCGGATTACCTATGCCATCATTTACAAGGGTAATCAATTCATATGTCATAAGCAAAAGTGGATAATCTCCTTCAAGAGTTATGGGCTCATAATGTGGCAGGAAGACCTCATCTCTAGCTTTGGGCAGCAAAGTAGTCAATTTAGTAACAAAGAATTCAAATTTTTTAGTAGGGGTAGTAAATATTCTATTCCATTTGCCAAAGCTATAAGCAGGGTCATACCAACAACCCTTTTCCACCATACGGTTCCACATCTCATCAGAGGAGGCAAAGGGGAGCGATGGACTCTCTTTTGAAAGTCCCTTCCATGGCTCTTTCGGCTCTGCCTCTGGAACTATTCCTTTGCCATAATGGAATAACCCCTGGGTATTTTGCTTTAACACATCCTTAAAGCTGTGCCACTGTAATGATCTGGCTACTGGGCCACCCAGTTCTCTAGCAACACTTAAGATGATATCCCCTGTATGTTGGGTATTGAAAATAGGCTTTATTACAGGGCGTGTAATACTAAGCACAGGATACTGTAAACCGAGGGGGGTAAAGGCATCATCCCAACGTTCTAAATAGGTATGGTTAGGCAGTATCAGGTCTGACTGCATAGCAGTTTCATCCATGTAAGATGAAAAACTCACAATGAAAGGAATCTTCTTGGTAGCTTGGATGAAGGACAGGTTATCAGGTATAGAGAAGAAAGGATTTGCCTCATATACTAAAAGCATATTTATGGGATAAAAGGTTTCTTCTTGGATGTTGGCTGCCATGTTCTGAAGTCGATGGGCTACAAATGGAAATCTCAAGTCCTTAGACTGATCTACTCTGGGCATATAATAACCTTGCGTACCTATATCATCCATTTCTACATCTGGCCAGGAGGTTAATGGCAAACCTTTTGGGATCAGCACACCACCTGGTCTATTGATATTTCCCACCAAGGCATTCAAGCTATGTATGGCCATGGATTCATAAAAACCGCTGGGCCTACTTCCTTTACCTCTGCCCCACAAGGCAATCGAAGGCTTGGTGGTAGCAAACTCCCTTGCTACACGTATTATAGTATCCTTTGGAACCTGTGTTTTTTCGGAAACCACTTGGGGGCTATATTCTTTCAGGACTAGACTTTTAAACTTATCAAAGCCATAGGTATAGTTTTTCACAAAATTGCTATCATAGAGTTCTTCATCAATAATTACATGAGCAATTCCTAAAGCCAAGGCCCCTTCTGTTCCAGGAAAGGCAGGAATCCACTCATCCGATTTACCTACCGTTATAGATGAACGGTTGTCTACCTGCACAATCTTAGTACGGTTACCGAGTTTCTCGCCTCTCCAGGCACCATAAGCTCGCATCATCCTGGTAGGAGCTCCCCAGCCTTCGATGAGGCTACACCCAAAGCTCAGGATATATCGGGTATTTTCTAGATCAAAACCAACACCGTTTCCTTCTCCCTGCATGAGAGTTAAGGTGAAATCATAGGTATCCTCCACTGAGGGTGTATAGATATGATTGGGTGAGCCATATGCCTTAAGAAATCGTTCCCAAAGCCTGGACATTGTTCCATGTCTTTGGCCATCGATACAGGCCACAGTATGGGAGTTACCATTTGTCCTCAGATCCCTCAATTTTTCAACCAATTCAGCTATAGCCTCATCCCAGCTGATTTCTTGCCAGATTCCTTCACCCCTTTCACCGGTGCGCTTAAGAGGTGATTTGATTCTAGAGGGACTGTAAAGAAATTGAAGGCCTGCTGCACCCAAGGGACAGATGCCACCTTGATTTATGGGATGAAGGGGATTTCCTTCGATCTTTACTGGTAGATTTCCCACTAACCGAACCTTTATTCCACAGGCCCCTGGACACAACTTACATGTAGAATTGATAAAGGAAACAGGACCCTTTTGAGGACTTGGCCTCCAGCTCCAATTTTGGGTCCAAAGGGCTATATCGTTGGCAAGCCACCAAGGCATAGGCGAACAATGTATACCTGCCACAGCGCCCACCGCAAATTTTAGAAAATCTCGTCTATCAAGATACCAAATAGTTTCTTTTTTCATAGATCTCCCCTCTTTTATTTATGACAGACAAAACAATCGTTCAACACGCCTCTCTCTTGATGACAGGCCTCACAGGTCTCCATAGCCATGGTTTGTTTGCTATATGGATGAAGCCGATTTTTCTTATAGATTGGAGGATGCTCTCTTTCCCCCATGTCCCCATGGCAGGTGTTACACTCAATTTCTGCCATCTTCACATGTGCGGCATGAGAGAAATACACATTATCTGGCTGCCTGGAATATATGAGCCAGGGTATTTCCTTTCCCTCTTCGGCAAACTCCAGAAGCTTTTCCTCTTCCTGTGCAGCCTTTCCCTCAAGACCCGTGCCTCCTTCGTGGCATTCCATACATTTGTCTATACTTGGGATACCAGCATAACTTCCATCTGCCCGGAAGTAATGACAATCCTCACAACTTAGCCCGGCTTCTTCTCCATGAGCTACATGACTGAAGTCGATGGGCTGAGTCTTTTCTAAAAATAGGATTTTTGGAAACATAACCCAACCGAAGAGTGAAAATATGAAGAAGCCCACAATGAAAAACAACGGCCCGCCTTTACGCATATCCGTCACTCCTGAAAGTGTTTTTAGTTATGAAATCCTCACTTAAATCTCAGTGGACTATCTACCCTGTCAGCTATGTTTTGTCAAGGAAAAATTGAATGAATATTCATTGTTCCTAAAACCTCTTAAATAGCCCAAGGCATATGTAATAAGACACCTAAGCGGTTATAATCCTAACAATTTTAGTAAATTTTTTGATGAGGATTAGGGGGGACATCTTGTTAAAGGAGGCTCTTTTAAGAAAGTACAGGATACCCTACGGAGATTATAATCCTTTCTGGTGGCTATGTTTCAGGTAAAGGGAACCACTATTTCTGTTCTTTCTCTTCATTCTCCTGCCCAAGTTTATCCTTATCATGGGTTACATCAATCTCGTCAGGCTCTTTAGTGGCCTTTCTGAAATTCTTTATACCTTTTCCAATCCCAGCTCCAATTTCAGGTAATTTCCCAGCCCCAAAAATGATAAGGATAATGAACAGGATAACGATTAGCTCAGGCATCCCAATGCCACCAATCATACCCAGCATATATTTCCTCCAAGATCAAGGATTTCTTTCAACCTATCAATGTTTTCAACGTATGTCAATTACAATTTCTTCTGGTTCTTATTTTCCTTGGCCTTATCAGCACCGGGCTGTATATTATCTTTCTGCTCCTCAGTGATTTCCTTTGAAGACCTCCTAAATTCCTTTATGGCCTTCCCCAAACTACCTCCAATTTCAGGAAGCCTTTTTGCGCCAAAAATGAGGAAGGCAATAAAAAGGATAATTATCAATTCATGCGTTCCTAAGCCAAACATATCTTTTCCTTTATGAAACAGCCTTTCCTTGAACGCTCTCTTCCACTAACCCCTCCTTTTTCTTACCAAATACCTTTGCTACCCAGATGCCTATCTCATATAAAACCATCAGTGGCCCCGCCATCATAAGTTGGCTTGCCACATCAGGTGGGGTAAGTACAGCTGCCGCTATGAAGATAAGGAGAATAGCATATTTCTGCTTGGATCTAAGCATCTTGGCATCAACAATGCCCAACCTAGATAGGAAGAGAATCAACAGAGGTAGTTGGAATACAATACCGAAAGCCATCAGCAGTTTTAAAGACAAAGATAGATATTCCCTAATTGATGGGAGGGGCCTAATATAGTCAGAGGCAAAACCCATGAAAAATTTGAAGCCAAAAGGAAAAACCACCAAATAGCCAAAGAGGGTCCCACCTACAAAGAATAGTGTGGAAAACACCACAAAGGGAAGGACATACCGCTTCTCAGTTTCATAGAGTCCAGGAGTAATGAACATCCAGAGTTGATAAAAGATCATGGGACTGGCAAGAATGATGCCCGACACCAAAGCTATCTTCAGATAGGTCAGGAATGCCTCTGGAAGCGCGGTAAAAACCATCTTCTCTCCTTGAGGCATGACCTTAAGGAGGGGTCTGCTCAATAATTCAAAGATCTCTCTAGAGAAGAAATATGATATTACAAATCCTATGCCCACAGCTATGAAACAGATAATGAGCCTTTTTCTCAATTCTTCTAAATGTGAACTAAAGGGCATCTTTTGCTGCTTCATCCCTTAATATCCTTCTTACCTATATCTTCCTCTGGTAATTCCTCGGCCTCTCCCTTATCTTCTTTTTGCTTGGAATTAGATATCTCCTTCTCCACCTTGGAAGTTTGTTCTACTTCTTCTATATTTTCTTCTAAATCTATACTTTCCTTTAACTCACTTGTGGCTCTTCTAAACTCAGACAGCCCTCTCCCCAAGGCTCTGGCAATTTCGGGGAGTTTTTTGGGTCCTAAAACTATCAGAGCAATAGCCAAAATCAGCAGTAGTTCCTGCATTCCAATTCCAAACATAATCTCCTCATCACAGTCTACTCTCTACTTCCTGCCAAATCTCCATGGAATAAGAACCATATACCAGAAAAAAAGGTGTATTACAACAATAACTGAAACAGGCTTCACCCACTACCATCATCAAGAATGAGCTATAATACCCAAGAGGTCAAGGCCCCAAATAGGTCCTTTCAGAAAATACTTGACCAAAATCCTGGCGTTATATTATATGTTGCAATTGATTCTCATATGTTGCAATTGATTCTCA
>DTXE01000507.1 GCA_012962595.1 Syntrophaceae bacterium
CTGTTGGTCTTCGAGGTCGATTTTGGCGCGTCGGAAGGGATTGAATGACATGTATTTTTCTATTTCACGTCTTATCCAGCTAGATTCAGTCTGCAGATATCTTCTGTTCAGGTTTGGAATTTAAACAAGAGGAGCTATTTTCACATGAAGGTATTGGGAATTTCGGGTAGTCCCAGGAGGATGGGAAATTCTGAGCTATTGTTGGATGAATGTCTGAAGGGTGCAGAAAGCCGGGGAGCGGAATTAGAAAAGATTATATTAGCAGACCTAAAAATCACCCCCTGCCTTGAGCTTAACGTCTGTTATGATAAAGGAGAGTGTCCCATAAAGGACGATATGAAAGGCCTTTACCCCAAACTTCTAGAGGCAGACTATGTGGTAGTATCCTCTCCCATTTTCTTTTATACAGTTACTGCCTTTACCAAGGCCTTTATAGATCGTTGTCAGGCCTTATGGGCTACAAAATATATTTTAAAGCAGATTCCCATTGGCGGAAAAAAAAGAAAGGGCATATTCATTTCCGTGGGGGCCACTAGAGGAAGGAGGCTTTTTGAGGGGGTGAAGCTGACCATGAAATACTTTTTTGACGCCATAGATGCAGAGTATAGTGGAGAGCTACTTATCAGAGGTATAGAAAAGAAGGGTGAGATAAAAAAACACCCCACAGCCTTGAAGGATGCCTTTATGTTGGGAAAAAATCTGGTTAGGGAGAGGGAGGTCAAGGTATGAAAAGCAGAATTTTGATAGCTATGGATGGGTCCAAAAATGCTATAAAGGCAGTGGAGTATGTTGCTCGGACTGTAGGTAAAACTAAGGGGATTCAAATAACCTTATATCATGTGTTTCCAGAGGCACCTCCCCTAGGTATTGAAAAGGAGGCTACGCTTAAACACCATCCCCCTTCTTTTAGAGAAGGGATCGAAGATTTCAGGTCATGGCTTAAGCAAAAAAGGGCGGTTATGGAGAAGGTGATGGATAAGGCAAGGGAGATATTGGTTAAAGCTGGTATTGCCCCAAAGAACATCAAGGTAAGGATGGAGGAAAAGAAGGAAGGAATCGCCAGGGATATTCTTAAAGAGGCGGAGAAGGGAAAGTATGATACCATCATTGTGGGTAGGAGAGGGCTAACGGCTACCAAGGCATTCTTCTTTGGCAGCATATCCAGCAAAATAGTCCAGCATGCCAAGAACTGTACAGTATGGGTGGTGGAGTAGAACCGAAGCCTGCCCTTTCTAATCCTAGCATCTGTCCTGGCGATTTTTCTTGTATGGGGATTGACAGATATATAAAAATCAATTAATATACATACAAATCTCAGAATTTGGAAGTATTATGAAGACCACATTAAACATACCTAAAGATCTTATTGATGAGGCTATGAGGGCCTCAAAAAAGAAGACAAAGACAGAGACTATTGTGGTGGCATTGAAAGAGTACATTAGGCAGAGGAGGCTAGAGGAAATCATTGAGGAGGCAGGCATGCTAGAGTTTTCTGATGACTGGGAGAAGCTGAGGCATGAAAGATAACGTCCTAATTGATACCTCAGTTTGGATTGATTTTTTCAGGAACAAAGAGAGTTCATTAAGAAACCAGGTCATTCAACTATTGAGGATTAGAAAGGCCTATTATACAGGAATTATTGCCTTGGAATTATATAGAGGGGCGAGGTCCAAGAGAGAAATATTTATCCTGGATAAGTTGTTTCTCTCTATCGACAGAATTTCACAGAGGGGAGAGACATATAAAAAGGCAGGGTTGATGGGTTTTGAGCTGGCCAAAAAGGGGTTAACCGTTAGTACCGTGGATCTGCTAATAGCTCAACTGGCCTTGGAAAATAACCTGACTCTTTTTACCCTAGACCAACATTTTAGAAGCATAGCTAACCACTATCCTCTCAGGGTGTTTTAATTCGCTATACCAAGAAATCCTAGACCTGCAGCCTCCTGTCTCCAACAACGAATAAATGAATTATAGTTCCTTGATTTTCTTCACAGAGGTAGGCTGCTGTCATAGGTAGACATGAAGAGCTTCTACCCCAAAATGGTGTCTATAAAGGCTCCATCAAGCCCAATTTGGGGCCAGAACCTGAGCCTTTTGTAATATCAGAAGAGGGCTAAGTCAGGGCAGTTAGTGATGGGTTCAGATCTTTCTGTTCAAGAGGTAAGGAAGGCCATATTGTCCTTAGGGAAAAGACTTGAAGGGGCTGAAGCAATAGGCATATGTGGTTCTTTAGCTCGTGGTGATTTCCATGAACGGAGCGATATAGATATATTCGTGGTAGTGAAGGAAAAACTGGCGGATGTTGATGTGGACAGGATCTGGTGGGATAGGATCAGCGATGCACTTAAAGATTTTGGACGAGATGTAACAGTGCTGGTCTATACCACAGAGGCCTTGAAAAGGATAATCACCTGGTATGTTCTGAGGTTGGCATCCGAGGCCATTTTGGTTTATGACAGGGCAGGTGTAGAAAGCCTATTTAAGAGGATAATCGCTACTGCTAAGAAGGCCGGACTGGTAGAAAGGGAGATGGGAACCCGTAAGGTATGGTCTGCGAAGAATCTGAAGATCGGTCAGAGGCTAACTTTGGAACTTAAAGAGTAAGATGGACAGCTACCAAGAAAGCCTTAGATGGATGAAGGATGCCAGAGACTGCTATCATCGTTCTCAACGTTGTTTCTCTCAAGAAGATTGGCGGGGTACGGTTCAAAACGCACAATTTGCCATAGAGCTCTCGGTTAAGGCAATCATGGCCTTCTTTGAGGAGCCTGATTGGACACATAGGCCGGATGGACAACTCAGGAGGATCGTTGAGGAAAGAAGAGAAGAGATGAGGGAGAGATTTGATGAACCGCGCTGAAAGGACTATGGCTACGGTGGAGAGGTTCTTCTCGGGCTATGAAGATATCTAACGTTCTTCTTTGGCAGCATATCCAGCAAAATAGTCCAGCATGCCAAGAACTGCACAGTCTGGGTGGTGGAGTA
>DTXE01000508.1 GCA_012962595.1 Syntrophaceae bacterium
ATCTGTTATTAATCTCTGTGATTTATCACAGTTTACTACGCACCGACGAGGTGGTAGTTAATCATTAACAGATTAGTAGAACTGAGTCTGAAATAAATTGTTCACTCAAGAATTTAAGTTCCCTTCGTTGGGAATTCGTTAGTTGAATATTGCAACTCTCTATCGAGTTTTTTAAAATCGGTGTCAATTCCAACCTGTTCTAATTCTTTCTTATAGTCTGTAACAATCCGGTAAATGTGCCTATCGGTATATAGTTTTTGGGGATCTGCTCCATCGGAAATAAGCGCTTTTCTTAATTTCTTGCCGTTTCGCTTGTCTATCAGCCCTGAAAAACCTTATTTAACGTACCTCTGTTTCAGCCTGTTGAGCGATGAAATCGAAACTCCACATTCTTCCGCGAAAATATTAATATACATTTAAATTATGTTAGTTCCTGATTCCTTATCCCTTTTATTGTTTTTCTGTGAAAATCTGTGTAATCTTGTGGTTACAAAGATAAACGATGCTCCGGTCGGGATTTGAACCCGAGTCATCGGCTCGAAAGGCCGAAATGATTGGCCGAGCTACACTACCGGAGCAATAATTACATTCTAAAGAAAGCAGTTGTAGGAAAGACTTTCTTCTTTTTAGCTTCGCAAAAAAAATCTTTACAAAACTTTAAAGGAAAAGAAAGTTTGTTAGCCGAACAGCGAAGCAAGCCCTTCCATCCCTGTCTCTTCTGCCTTCTCTTCCTCTTCCTCTTTCTTCTCCTTTTTCTTTTCTACCTTCTCTGCCTCTGGTGCTTCCGGTGCCGGCATCGGTGCTTGCGCAGGTTGTGCCATCGGTGCAGGAGCGTAAGCAGGCTGAGCTTGTGCCATCGCCTCGTCTATGTTCACATCGCCGAGAGCGGAGATCAGTGCTTTTATTCTCCCTTTATCTGCTTCTATCCCCGCAGCCTTCATTATCGCTGTTACTCCATCCTCTGTTACCTCTTTACCAGAGTTATGCAAGAGCAATGCAGCATATATATATTCCATCTCTTCGTTCTACCTCCTTCTCTTTATTATCCTCTATATTCCATACTCTATACTCTGTTAAATTCCTTATATTAAATATAAGAATATGAGTATTAGTATATTTCATTGATGTTAGCGGCACTCTCGAATTTTTCGGTGAAATTGCTATGTCCTTAAATTTTTATTAGAAATGCCGATACCCTCTCATTTCCATCATTTCCTTCTTTTTCCCCCCCTCTGTTTTAAAATAAATTCCTTCCCCTGATGACACTACTTTGCCTATAATGCTCATTTTTACTTCCTTTTTTATCCTTTTCAACAAATCCTCGTCTTTTCTAACCCTTTTTATATCCATTGTGAACAACAATTCGTAGTCGCCACCGTAATAAAACGCAAGCTCCCGGAGGTCAAAGCCAAGCTTTGATAAATCAAAACCTTCTGCATTTCTTATCCCATCGCTCAATACTGGCACTTCATCCTTGTATATTTCAAACCCCACCCCGCTACTTTTTGCGAGTTCTGCTAAAGAAAGCGCAAGACCATCACTTATATCAATCATCGAGGTTACCAATCCGGAGTCTGCGAGAATGATGCCTTCTTGAATTCTTGGCACGGGTTGGAACAGTGCTTTTTTCGCTACTTCATCAACTCTCTGCGGCACTTTTAAAGAGAGGTTCATTCCAAGTGCGGCATTTCCAAGCGAGCCAGTCACGCATATCAAGTCACCAACTTCGGCACCCGTTCTCCTTACCGGGTTATCCGCAAAACCGAAACAAGTCCCGGTTAAGATGAGCTCTTTGCTCCTTGTTATGTCGCCTCCAACAACTAAGGTGTTGTAAGCAGAGGCACATTTTTCTATTCCTTCCACTACTTCATCCACAAAGGCTGTCTCGGTGTGTGCGGGGATGCCCATTGCAATAGTGAATGCAAAAGGATGAGCACCCATCGCTGCGATGTCGCTCAAGTTCACCGCAACGGCACTCCAACCTATTTGAAAAGGAGAGATGCCTGACGGAAAATGCGTTGATTCTTGCAGCATATCAGTGGTTACTATAAAATACTTATGTCCCGCTTCTGCTTTGCCTATATCCATAATTGCGCAGTCGTCTTCTCCAGCGCCTACCGTTACTATCTGCTTATTTACATTTACACGAAATTTTTCCACTATCCTTTCTATTAATCCTGTTTCTCCGAGTTGTTCTATTTTCATCAACCTTTTCTTTTTAATTTTGACGCTTCTTAGACTATAAAAAATTTATATTACCTTTTAAAGCACCAAAATTATATGAGTTTGTAGGTGTAGAAGAAAAGAAGGAGAAGTGATGAGAGACGGTTACAATGAAAAAAAGCGAAAGAGGCTTGTTGACTGACATAAGGGTAATAGTTTTGTTATTGTGCGTTTTCGCCGCTTTGTTTGCCATCTATGTTTATCCGCCACCGCCAGTCACAGCTAAGGTAAATGCAGACATCGATGAGAGTGCGGTTTCCTCTTTTCTTAAAAAAGAACTGGGTGCAGAGGTAAATTATGAGGGAGAGGGGATATATGAGATAAGACCTGGTGTTTCAGAAGAGCGGTTGTCGGAGGCGTTGAAGGGGATTAACGGGAGCATAGCGGAAAAAGCCAATGAGGAACCATTTTTTTACGGTGCTGGGCTAAATGGTAATCTAAGATTTGGTTTGGATTTGGTTGGTGGCACGCAGCTTGAGTTGAAACTGGAAGGCATTTTGGTCAGGATAGACGCACCGGCATCGGTTAATGCGAGTACGGTTCGTGAATTTCTTGAAAAAGAACTGGATACCGAAGTGACTCCTTACAAGACGGATAAAGAGGGGACATACGAATACGAGATAAGGAAGCGCGTTACAAAAGAGCAGTTGTCTGAGGTGTTAAAGGGGATTAACGGTACTATAGCGAAAAAACCAACCGGCGAAGATTTCTTTGAGGAAGCCGTAACTCAGGGAACAATAGACGAGACTCGCCAAATAATAGATACAAAAATAAATATGCTGGGATTAGCGAGCACCACCATAAGAACGGTGGGAAATAACCTTATGATTATAGATTTTGCAGGCATAGACATCAGAACCGCAAAGGATATTGTAGGCAATCCGGGGAAGTTTGAGATACGGATGCAGACAGAAGGTGTGGGAGGAGACGTAAGGAAAGGACAAAGATTGGAAGAGATTGACAATATCACTGCTCATGTGATGTATGGGAGCGAGGGAATAGAACGCGTTGAAACAGTGCCAAAGAGTCAGACACAGAGCTGGCGTGGTGAGGTGATAGAAGAATGGGGAGCTCCTTTTTCGTTAACTGAGGAAGGAGCTACCGCATTAAGAGACTCTGCGATTGAACATGGTGCGATAAACAACCCAGCGGATCACCAACTGGCAATGCTGCTTGACGACGAAGTGGTGTACAGTGCACCGATAGCAGATGATGCTTGCAAGAGACTGGAAGAGGAGCTTATTTACTCGTGGACTGCAAACACAGGGACAGGAGACGAAGGAAAAAGTGATGCAAGAGAGCTAATAATACACTTAAAAGCAGGTGCGTTACCTGTAAATGTGAAGGTAATAGGTTCAGGAGAAGTGCCAGCATATTTGGGAGCGAAATTCAAGGAAGGAGCAATAATTGCGGGATTGTTTGCCCTTATTTCCGTTACGCTTGTCGTTTTCTTGCGATACCGGGAGAAAAAGATAGTACTGCCAATGTTTTTCGCACTTCTCAGCGAAGTAATTCTGATATTGGGTTTCGCAACGGTGTTTAACTGGCAGTTGGATTTGCCAAGCATCGCGGGGATAATAGCGGTAATCGGCACGGGTGTGGACCAATTGGTGATAATAACAGATGAAGTGCTTTCAGGGGGTCGTTCCTCCACGAGAATGTATCGTAAACGAATATCGTTTGCATTTGGAATAATATTCGTTTCTGCGGCGACTACCATTGTGGCGATGTCTGCTCTTGCTTATGCGACATACCAAGCATTGACGGCTTTGACTGGTTTTGCGCTTGTGATCATTGTTGGGTTGCTGTTCGGGATTCTTATTACGAGACCGGCTTATGCGAGGATAATAGAAACGATACTGTGAAAATGAAAGATAAGATGCGAGTGCCTGTACGTTCTTCCATACAGGAGATAGATGAATATAAGCCGGGGAAATTGATAGAAGGGGCGCTAAAGCTGAGTTCGAATGAAAACCCGTTAGGGCCTAGTCCAAAAGTGATAACAGAAATAGTTAAGAGCATAGAAGAGGGGGAGCTGAAGCTGAGCGTGTATCCGTGGGAAAAAAACGAGGAAGAACTCAGGGATGAGATTTTAAGATATGTTGATGCCAGTGCTCGTATGAAAAAGGAGAACATCGTTTTAGGTGCCGGAGTAGATGGTGTTTTAGACACGCTTGTTAGGATTTTTATTGCAAATGGTGATGAAGCGCTGATACCTGTACCCACTTTTTCTCTCTACGAGTCACTTGTAAAAATAGCCTGGGGTGTGCCGAAATATGTAAAAAGAAAAAGGGGGTTTAGCATACCTGTCGAGGAATTAATTCTATCATGTAACGAAAAAACAAAGCTCATTTTTATCTCTTCTCCTAATAACCCAACCGGGAATTGCATATCAGAGGATGAAATTCGTGTGATAATAGAATCCTTGGATTCAATGGTTATAATAGACGAGGCGTATGTGGAATTTGCAGATTCGTCTTTGGTGAACCTGGTGACGGAGTACGAGAATGCAGTCGTAGTGAGAACCTTTTCAAAGGCTTTTGGTCTTGCAGGACTGAGGATTGGATATGGAATAATCCCTGAATGGCTCACAAGCCAGTATAAAAAAATTTCAATTCCTTTTTCCGTAAACAGCGTTGCTATAAAAGCGGCAATAGCAGCATTGCGAGACCAGGAGTATTTGCGTAAAACTGTGGAGCTGGTGAAGCAGGAAAGAGCGTTTCTAACGGAAAATTTACAGCGTGTGTTCAAGGTTTATCCATCGAAAGCTAATTTCGTGCTTGTGGATGTTTCACCTGCGAAGTCGTCTGAGGTGTATGCAGAGCTGATGAAGAGAGGGATAATAGTACGGGATTGCTCTTCGTTTAGAGGTGCTGGAGATTCTTTTATCCGGGTCACGGTGGGAACAAGGGAACAGAATGAGCTCGTTGTCGATGCTGTGCAATCGGGTTTTGAATTTTGATTTTAAATTTATAAACACTTCTTTATTCAATGCCTAATTTCTTTGACCTCAACGTGCATGCATATCCGGAAACCGACGTGCCAGTAGAAGATATGCTTCGTGTTGCGAAAAGATACGGATATGCTGGCATTGCAATAACAAACAACGATGACATTTCAAATGGGAATAATGTATCAAATTCCATTTTCCGCGGCGTGGAGATAAGAACGAATTCGGTCTCTGAATTGAAAAGGAAAATAAAGCTTTACTATGGAAAAGTGTCCGTGTTGACAGTTCATGGTGGCAAAGAGGAAATAAACGGAGCAGCATTAAAAGATTTCAGAGTGGATATATTGGCGCACCCGTGTGGCGAAAAAGGAGAAGGAGAATTGAGCCACGTAATGGTGAGATATGCTGCCGAGAACGGTGTTGCAATAGACTTCAACCTAAATGCAATAATTCGGAGCAAGAGAAGCGATAGAGCACGAATCCTTAGGAAGATGCGTGAGATTTTCAAAATCGTGAGAAAATATAAAGCTATGCCAGTAATAACCAGCAATGCACACTCCGTATATGATTTAAGAGCACCACGAGAGATGATTGCAATGGCGTCGCTATTCAGGATGCAAAAAGAAGAAGCTGTACACGCTTTAAGCGGTATTCCAAAGGGCATATTAGAGAAGAAATGGAAAAAAGAAAGAGAAGTGGAGGTAATATGAAAAATCGCGAAAGGAAAAGGTATCTTGTGTTTGAGGTGATAAGCGAAAGGGAAATTGATAAGCGAGAGTTGCTGAAAGAGATATGGCGCTCGGTTTATTCATTATATGGGGATGTAGGTGCAAGTGAAAGTAAGATATGGCTGATAGGCTATGATAAAAAGAAAGACGGAGATACAGGCATAGACGTGAGTGAGGGTATGGGTATTCTGAGATGTGCCGCCTATAAAGCCGAGGAAGTAAGAGCAGCATTAGCTTGTATTCACTCGGTGAATGGAGCAAGAGTGGGCATAAGAGTGGTCGGAATATCGGGAACGATAAAAGGAGCAACTCGCCTGTTTTGAATTTTGAAATTAGGATTTGGGATTTGTTTGTGATTTGATGCTTGGGATTTGGAATTTTTAGCAATTTATTCCCGGAATGACTATAATATAATCTTCATTATGTCAGCGCAGATTTTTATTTCTTTATGTATATCCTTTTTTTGTGTGTGCTCACACATAAAATCATGGAAAGTTTTATCAAAGGAATAAAAAAGGAGAAGAAAATCGGTGGTTAAATTGAGTGAAGAGGAAGTTAATGAAGAGGAGAGCGTATTTCATAAAAAGCTGAAGATAAAATTAAAGGAGAAGGGAAAAGAGGGGAGGTTAATTTTGCTTCAGGATTATCTGGATTACCTCATAAAGGGAAATAAAACTCTTCCTCCTGATTTCCCTACTTTTGTAAGAGAGATTATGGGGCTGGACGAGAGGGGAGGGTTTCTCCATATACGGATATGGCACGAAAACAGCGAGCTTGTGGATTTCGCGAAGGCAAGGGGTTATGAGCATAAAATAGATACCTATGATTGATGAGACAGAGGGATACCTGGTGGGAGAGGCTCTGGTAGGGGAAGAGCCCGAAATAGCACATATTGACCTGGTTATTGGCAGTAAGCGTGGGGCAGCAGGGGCGGCATTTGCAAGTTCTATTGCTCAGCCAAAGCAGGGGCATACGCCCATTCTTGGCGTTATTAGACCTAATCTCCCCACCAAGCCAATGACACTTATCGTGCCTAAGGTAAGCATAAGAAACCTCGCAGATGCAGAAAAGATATTTGGACCCGCTCAAAGCGCCATTGCAAAGGCAGTTGCTGATGCCGTGGAAGAGGGCGTGATACAGAAATCACGGGCAGAAGAGTTCGTAGTTATTGTTTCTGTCTTCATCCATCCCCGTGGGAAGGATTATCAGAGGATATACCGCTATAACTATGCGGCAACAAAACTTGCACTGTCACGAGCGGTCGAAAGATTCCCAAATATGGATAAAGTTATAGAAGAGAAGGATAAATCTATACATGCTATGATAGGATTCAGAATAAATAACCTGAAGAAGCCGCCTTATCTGGAGGTTGCGCTGGACATTCCTGACTGGAGACGGGTAGAGGGGATTGTCCGGGCGCTGCCCAAAAGTGATGCGATAATAATAGAGGCGGGAACGCCGCTTATTAAGAGGTATGGGGTTGAAGTAGTACAGAAGATACACCAACTGAGACCAGAGACGGTCGTTTTTGCCGACCTTAAGACGCTGGATACGGGAAACCTGGAAGCAAGGATGGCAGGAGATGCCACTGCCGATGTAGCCGGTTTTTCGGGATTAGCCCCTGTAAGCACCCAGGAGAAGTTTATAGAAGAGTGCAAGAAAGTCGGTGCTCTGTCTCTGATGGACACGCTGAATGTGGCAGACCCTGTCAAAGTGCTCGAAAAGTTAAAGGTGAAGCCAGACATCGTGGAGCTGCATAGACCAATAGACGTGGAACTTACTCAGAGTCGTGACCGAGAACAGGAGACCGAATGGGGAAATATTGCTGAGGTGAGAAAGGTGTGCGGAAACAAAGTGCTTGTTGCCGTTGCTGGCGGGGTAAGAGTAAATAAGGTAGAAAAAGCGCTGAAGGCAGGAGCGGATATTATTGTTGTTGGTCGAGCGATTACGGCTGCCAAGGATGTTACTGGAGCGGCAAGAGCATTTCTTCAGCGGATGGGCGTGGAAGATGTAGATCAGTTCCGCGTTATGACGGATTATTAACAGAAGGATGAAAACCAGCAACCGCAACTCAAAACAGAAGTTCAGCATTGAGACCTATGTAACTATCTTTGAAGATGCGTATAAAAGGAACCTGGAAGGAAGAGAGCCTGATACGCTTTATAAGCCGATACTTGATCTATTGGAGAGAGGAGGGAAAAGATTAAGACCTTATTTATGTCTCATGGCTTGCGAGTTAGCGGGAGGCGAGATGAAAAATGCGCTGCCAACTGCGATAGGTGTAGAATTCTTTCATAATTTCTCTTTGGCTCACGATGACATAGAGGATGGGAGCGAACTGAGACGTGGAGAGCCCGCTTTGCACGTGAAATATGGAATTCCTATTGCACTGAATGCAGGGGATGGACTATATGCTTTGTGTTACGAAGCGTTGAAAGCGAACGAGAGATTGCTGGGTGTAGAGAGAGCATGGAGGATACTTAAAGAGATTACAGAGCTTTGTGTTGTACTTGCAGAGGGGCAAGCGATGGACCTTGAGTTCAAGGATAGAAGGGAAATGAGCGAGTTGAAAGTGATAGAGGTGCTGAGGAAAAAGACTGCGAAACTATTTGCGGTTTCCGCCGAATGCGGTGCTATTGCAGGAGGTGCATCGTACAAGACTGCGGAGGAGTTAGGCAGTGCTTGGGAGGACATTGGAATTGCATTCCAGATAAGAGATGATATTCTTAATGTAGTAGGTGACGAGGAGAAATACGGGAAGAAAATAGGGGATGATATTGCAGAGGGAAAGCCCACTTTGCTGCTCATTAACTGCTTGGAGCGTTGTGAAGCGAGTGAAAAAGAAAAAATTTTTGGATGCTTTCATAATTACGATAAAGCAAAAATAGAAGAAGTGGTTAATCTATTCAGGAAGTATGGGTCAATAGATTATTCAGAGGAAATAGCGATGCGATACTTGCGTAGAGGAACAAATAAGATAAGAAAAATAGATATAAGAGGAGAAGGGGAAATAGAAGATAAAAGAAGAGATGAGATAAAAGAGAAAATGGTGGCTTTGGCGGAATATTTCATGGAGAGAGAGAGGTAAAGTAAATAGAAGGAGATAAGAGAAGGGAAGAAATGGAAAGGAACAAGGATAAGAGATTCGGAAGAGGTGCAAACGCCTGCCGACGATGCGGCAGGAAGCGAGGATTGGTTCGTAGATACGGGATTTATCTGTGCAGACAGTGCTTCAGGGAGATAGCACGGGATATAGGGTTTAAGAAGTACAACTAACAAACTTTCTTTGAAAAGAAAAAGTTTTATTCATTAAAGAGATAATATAAAAAGGAAAAGAGGGGGAAAAAAATGTCGCTAAACGACCCGCTTGCGGATGCTCTTTCGCACATAAAGAATACAGAAAGAGTGGGGAAGATGGAATGTGAGATAAAACCAGCTTCAAAGCTGATCGGGAACGTACTGGGAGTAATGCAAGAAAATGGCTATATAGACGAGTTTGAGTTCGTAGAAGATGGAAAAGCGGGTCGCTTCAGGGTGAAGCTTAGTGGTAAAATAAACAATTGTAATGCGATAAAGCCGCGATTTTACGTACGTGCGAAGGAATACGAGGAATGGGAAAAGAGGTTCTTACCTGCGAGAGATTTCGGTCTGTTGATAGTTACAACTTCAAAAGGTGTGATAGCACATGAAAAAGCGATTGAAGTGGGGGTAGGCGGGCAATTGCTGGCTTTTGTGTATTAATAAAAAAAAGAAAAGTGTCTCCCCCAAACGCCCTTATAAGGATGTACCGACCGCAAAGCCGGTTCCTCCTCAGACATTTTACGGAGACACTTTAGTCCAGGATGTTAGTTTTGCTGCCCTTTTTACGACTACTGATTAATTTCCACGAAGCCATGTCCATGCTGCGTTTATATCCGCTGTGTGGAAATGTTTGGCTTCACGAGCAAATAATTTCTCTGCCATTGACGCCATCCACTCTTCCCATTTTCTGTCGCCGACAATAGCTAACTTGTCGATATTCTTATGGAATTTATGACCAAATGCCAGGTCAGACTCCATCGCTTTCGCCGTTACCGAGTCGAACTCCAGGTCCAAAAGCATGCGGATGTTCCCCTCCTGCTTAACTAACTCCTCTACCTCAGGCTCAAGTTTCTCATAATCGGCACCGGTAATTTTTCCAACCGCCTTGTAGCCGATCACATTCCCCGAACTTTCACTTAGTTTTTCAAACATAGTTTTTACCTCCTTTACTGATTATGAATATTACTAAGTGTTATATAAAAGTTTTGAAATGATATATTCTCATACATATGCATTGAATAAGGGTAAACACTGAGAATCATAGAATACTCAAAATCTCGTGGTTTTTTATTTGGTGAGCACTCCGCGGGAGTTTCGCTGCGCTTTTTCAATGCCTGCATTACCGCTTCCTTTGATGTGGTGAAGTAATAAAAACGGTCTCGTTTGAACTTACCCAAAACCCCTTTTGATGTTAAAGAATCAAGCGTTCTTAAGATATGTGTTGTATGTCTTAAGCGCTTAAACCTTCCAGAAGTCTTTTTCGCCACCTCGTCTGCAATGATCGGTTTTTTTTCCGCAAGAACGATGGTTCTTACCTCTTCTTCCGCTTCTGTTAGCGTTATCTCTTGAGCTAATGTAGCAACTTCGGCTTTTACCTCTTTAAGCCTAACGAGAAGGGTATATTTTTTATTTTCCTCAATGAGGAATTCGTTTAGCACCGCTGCTATCCCTTCCCCTTCTTCATCCGTTCTCAAAAGTGCAATAAGTTTCTCTATATTTCCGTTACTCAACAGGAATCACCTCAACTTACTTTTCAACTCTGTTAAACTTTCGACTCTTGTAATCCCATCTACAGCGTCAAAGTGTCTACTATCAAATGAATTTATTACTGATCTTCCCACACCCAGTTAGCCAACCATTATTCTCTGCGGTAAATATATATACAATTGAATTAAATAAGGAAGCATATCATCAATTGTTGCATCCCCCTATCCAGCGGACAAAAAAGATTTCCGCTTTTTGAATTCATCTGCGGTCTCGAATTCAAATCGCAAGACCTTATCCTTGAACCATGATATTTCAAGATTTGACTGATTTATCGTGTCACAATACTCTTTAAGTGCCTTACACTCTCTAAAATAGTCGAACTTAACAACAATATTATCGGCAGTCGTCTCTATTGTCGCTGGTCTGTTGATGAACTTTCTTACGATCGTGCCCGCGGTCATTTTGTGATATTTCTTGTCCAAGCTCTCTTTGAAGTCATTGATGATATTAAACGCCAGCGCTTTTAGCCATCCAACCAATAAGACGTGCTTATCGCGGAATTGCACCTTTTCCACTTTGGGATTCAGAGGATAGCTCTTAGGAAGCGCATCCAAGCCCAAATCATGCGTCATAACGCGATAACATAACTCATGGTTCTGTCTGCTGCGATACTCGACCAGGAGGTCATATGTCGAAGTGACTTCATCGCTCGTATATATAGGATAGAACCTGTCCTTTCCTTTCTCCTTCTCATTCAGGAGTAAAATAGTGCGAACGAGCTCTTTACAGCCCCTTATCTTCGTTCCCACATCAGCGATAAGAATTTTCTTCTCCGGGTCTCCAGGGTCGGTATACTCCTTGTATTCGCTTTTTGGAACCTTTTCCCACTGTTTTACAAGATTACGCTGCCTCTTTCCCCTTACCAGAAACGAAAGATTCTTTATTTTACTTAATCGCGCGATAACTGATGCTTTGCAGCCACCTGCATCCAGGATCATCCTCACTGATTCCGGCTTCACTTCGCTTATAAGCTCTTTTATCATCTTGAGGGCAGTATTTGCGAGAGTTGCATTACCAGGCTGCGGTTTGAAGCTGAGTAGGCGCTTCTTCGTGAGTTCAAAGACGTAGAAGAGCTTGTCCGCCTTCATCGCCTTTCCCCTCGTTGGGTGTTTTGTCCCCGGGATTTTTACTTTACGCGTCCATCTGGCGATCACATGCTCATCAATGCTGATTTTGAGCTTCTTTCCAACGAAATCACTTAATGGTCTCGTCAAATCGTAAAATCGAAGCACGAATGACTTTTTACATCCTTTCGTCCATCTAAAGAGGGTTGTTCGGCTTAAAACGCCGGTTCTCCCGGTTAAGACGGCAAATCCTGGGTCTGAGAGGTCTTCCAGGTGAAAAGGTCTCTCTATGCCAAAAACTGATAAAAAGAACAGTGTCAGGATGGCTTCAACGCTTCCAGGTAATCCATCATAAGCCTGCCTGATTTTCTTCACTATATCAGCAATAAAAGGAGCTAAAAGCCACCCTCCGGCATAATTCACGTGAACAGTCCTCTTTTCCTTTTTCCTGACCAGCTTGTACAGGTCAGAGAGGTCATATTCCTCCAATTCACGCTCTATCGTCTTCACTGACACCTCAAGCTTGTATTCTTCCTTGAGATACCGCGCAACGTCTTTGAGTTTGGAGCGGGGATGATCCATGATATACTTCACTATCCGCCCGAATATTCGCTTTTTTATCTTCTTCTTTCTCCCTCTCTTCTTCCCTCCCTGCGTAAAATCACCATTGGAGTTCTCAAATTTATCTCTGATGTTCCTGACCTGTCTATCCGTGTAATTAGTGATCGAAGCGACTGTTTTCTGCGGAATGCCGTTGAACAGCAATAACAAGACCATCACCCATCGTATCACCCGAGAGTGGGGATGCGATTCTAAAAAATCACGTACCGAATCTGCAATCATCTCTTTTGTGTTCATACCCCTCCATTGGAAGTAGGGGGTATATAAAGATGGTGATAAGTTATGATCCTTCACTCTAAAATTCCTAAGTTAAAACCGGAAATGAATTTTGTCAGTGGTTTTTGGGATTGAAACAATTGATG
>DTXE01000509.1 GCA_012962595.1 Syntrophaceae bacterium
ATATCCACTTGCGCTGAATTGCTTGGTATTTCCAGAACTTACTGTTGCAGAACTTATTGGAGCCGAGGGGGAGAGGACAAGAATAGCCATTTCAGGCAAATAACCTGATAGTTCTTTCTTAGGCATAAGGCCTCCTTGTTTTTGGCTTTAGGGTATCTTTTCCATCACGGAATTGTTTGGAGTCTAAAACCACTAATTTCCCGAATGGCTTGAAAATCCTGAATATCTAAGGCCTTCTGGATGGCCTCGGATTCGGTTTTGGTTTTTAATATGCGTTTAACTTGATCAATTTTAAGCTGGCTCAACTTCAGATGTTTGTCTTTAATTATAGATGTCTCCACTTATCACACCTCCCCTGTATTGTGTTCACAATTAATCATGATAGGAACATAAGATTTGTTAACAAAATAAATCAAATCCTAGAAGATGTTATTAAGCTATATATCAAGGCCCTAAAGGCTCAGGGAGAGCCAATTCCTGGTTGAATTAAGGCCTAAACCTTAGGTTTGCATGGTTTAACTGTTTAGGCAAATTTCTCCAAAGGAAAACATTCATGACCTTCAGTCACAAGACCACCCATCCCATGGACTATGGTAAGCCCCTTGATGCAAACCTTAACAGCAGCTTGACCTATATTTCAATTCCTCTCCTTGCCTTTACGCCCTTATCATAATAATGCCTGACATTTCTCATCTCGGTAACCAAATCTGCTCTATCAATAATCTGAGGTTTGGCATATCTCCCTGTAAGAACAAGCTCTACATGAGGTGGTTTCTGTTGGATTAAGTGCAAAAGGTCTTCTATCGGTATCAAACCCATATGGACCGCCACATTCACCTCATCCAACATGACAATATCATAATCGCCACCCATGATAACCTTCCTTGCAAGACCCAGGCCCCTTTTTGCAACCTCCTCATCTATCTTGGCAGGTCTCCTACTATCTACAAACACATTGCGGCCCATGGGTTTAACGATAAGGTTTGGGGAGAGTCTCTTTGCCATTTTGAACTCCCCGGTGGCCTTACTTCCTTTCAAAAACTGGATCATGTATACCGAAAATCCCTGGCCTATAGCCCTTAATGCCAGCCCTAAGGCAGCAGTGGTCTTTCCCTTTCCATCACCGGTATATACCTGTACAAGTCCCCTCTTTAGTCTTTTTTTAGGCAACATCTTCCTCCAAACGTCACCTAAGCCCTTTGGCTAATCGGTCTTTTATGAACATCCTTACCAATGACGAAACCGTCAATTCTTATAATAATTGCCTTCCTTCAAAAATAGCTTCTTCTACTTCCCGAGGTGTAATATCATGTCTCCCTATATGATTAATATTTTCCCTGTACCAAATGACTTCACTTATCCTCACGGTCATTTTATAGTACATTTAATATATAATTATCAATACCCACAATTTGAAAACCTTTAAATTCTAAATTGGCAGGGTTCCCACACCCTATGGGTGAGGTGGAATACACCCCACCAAGTGGGGGATGGGGGGTGGCGAAGCAGTCCCGAGCCAGCTACGGATGCTAAGCAAAGATCTTCTGAGCAAAGCGGGGGCAAAATCTATCGGCAAATTACCATCACATAGACACCTTTGCACCCATAGGGATTTTGTGATAAAAAAGGCTTATGAAGAAGGTTATTACCCTGCTTACCGATTTTGGACTCAAAGATAGCTATATAGGGGCCATGAAAGGCGTGATCTTGAGTATAAACCCAGAGGTTCATATAATAGACATCACCCATGACATAGAACCCCAATCCATTTTAGATGCAGCCTTTGTTCTTTATACCACCTATTCCTATTTTCCGAAGGGAACCATCCACTTAGCGGTGGTGGATCCAGGGGTGGGGACAGAAAGACGTCCCATTGGTATCACTACCCAAGATTATTATTTTATAGGGCCGGATAATGGGGTCTTTGGCCTTGTGCTCGGTAAACACAGGGATTCAGAAGTCTTCCAACTTATAAACAACACATACTTTAGAGAAAAAATAAGTCAAACCTTCCATGGAAGAGACATCTTTGCCCCAGTGGCAGCACATCTATCCTTGGGTGTCACTCTAGATAAGATAGGAAGGGTAATAAAGGACTATAAAGG
>DTXE01000510.1 GCA_012962595.1 Syntrophaceae bacterium
GCTATTAAATATAGAGATAAAGAGTGACATTAAAGATTTTACTATTGTTGCCTGGGTACACCTTTATATGATTGGTTTTGTGATTTGGTACTAGGCAGAAGGACTAAAATCTTGGAAATTTTCTGAGTATCTTGCCAGAGATAGATTCTAAGGCATACCGAATTGGGGTAACTAAACCGGAGGATCTATCAAATACCTTTCTTACCTTTTCTATGGATTCACCCTGGACTTGAACCTCCCTTTTCCCAAACATATCCTCAGCACCTTTAATATGCCTTACCTCCTCAGGCACAAACCCCATACACCGTGAGCCTACCTTGTCTACCGCAATGGGATCTATTCCCCCTATAATGATTCCCATTTTTATAGGATGACTTCCCACCTCTTCTCTTTCATTTCCGATAATCCCATCTATAACACAGAAGCTAGGCCAGATAATCTGTAGGATGTCAATGATGGCATCATTAATTAAAGGATGTATTTGGACCCTATTGGTTCTTTTGGGTACACAGCCAAACATGTTCTTCATGCATAGGGTAACCTGGGCCAATACGTGGCACTTCAATTTGGCCACACTAATGATATAATGGGATTCCAAGACAGTCTTTGACAGAGGAACCCTCTTAAGTACCACAGAATTAGGAACATTCTTTATCACTATTTCATCATCGTTAAGATCTTTAACCTGGGCATTAAATTCCTCGCCCAGTTTATAGTATCCATTCCGCTCCAACGCCTTTTTAGTACCGGAACCGGCATCCCCAATGACAACCTGGCAATCTTTGAGCCTCTCCAAAATGGCCCTGCACACATTCACATCGGTGGTAATTCCTTCACTAGAGGTCTTGGGAGTGGTTAAATTGGGCTTTATAAGCACCCGTTTTTTCTCCACCCAAAAATCTAGCTTATCTAAGAGGGAGACTGTGGTGTTATAGGGATCATCCCCTTTTTCTATATAAACCTTATAGGAGTCTACCATCACCCTCTCCTAAAAAACTAGCCTCCATCACCTATTCAAGTGCCATTCTCCCTTAGAACTTCCTTTTCCTTTAATTCACCAGGGCTTGTGACAAATTTTGCCACCACATATTTAGGAACCATAAAAATGGTTTCTTCTCCTTGCCTTTTCACATAAACCCCACCCCCTTTCTCTTCACTCCCGATGAGAAGAGTCCTTTTCCCCCCATCCTTTAAGATAGCAGTCACCCTCGCTTTTGGATTATTCCAATCATAACCCTTGGGCTCTCCCTCCTCAGGAAATCTTGAGGCCTTGAGAGTAGCTAGGGTATATATCATATCCTCCAGCTTGCCTTTATCTGCAGGCTGTTCCTGAGGCCTTTTCAATTTCCATTCCCCCACATCTTCCCTCTCAACTACAATCCTTTTACCTCCGGATTCTAAGATAATCCGGTGGATATGCTGGGGATCAAAATCGAAAATGGTTTTGTCTCGCCAGTCTTCCTGACTCCTTATGAAGGTGGTTTTCAGATAGCCTTCTACCAGGTACACCTCATTCTCATCTGCCCTCCGGATGTAAGTGCTAAAGAGATCTGGACCACCTTTGCCTAAAAAGAGGTGGGCCATGAGTTTTCCTCTGTTATCGTATACCTTTACTTCGGCCCCATCCTTTTCATTCACTTCATATACCTCCCGCTTCTTGGGATTTTTGGAGACTAAATCCCTTCTGTTAAGCCTCTCCATAGTGTGCAGAATATCCTGGATTGCGCTGGAATCGGCCTTGTATCCCTCCTTCCCCCCAACTAGCCACAGGTCTCCAGCCTTCTCTAAAGTAATCTTTTGATTTCCACTTCTGGTCTCAATCTTGGTGACATCTTTGGGTTGGAAACCTTCAAAGAGAAGGGTTTCTTTACCTTTTTCTCTGAAAGGCCTTTCCAGGAGGAAAATGACCAGAACCAATACTACAAGAGTGGCCACCACCATGTAGGTTCTCTTATATCCCATGGGACATCATCACCTTTTTCTTTTTCCTTCTGAAGTAAAAGCGAAGAAGTCCAAAGACCCCAACTAAAGCAGGCACAGCAAAGATATTCAAAAACTTAATCACCGCCTTCTGTTTGTCTGTAAGCTCTATTAAGGGACGATCTGTAACCCCCCTGGAGCGAATTCCTATAAGCTCTTCCCCCAGTGTTAGCCAATCGATTACATTAAGGAAAAAGACCATGTTTTCCTGGAAATCAGAGATGAACCAGTCGGCAATGAAGTTAGAATTACCCAGTACCACAATGTGGGTCTCTGGACTTTCTTTAAGAATATTACCGGCCTTCCCCTTTGTGCCTGGTACATCCTTATCACGGTAAAAGCTTTTGAACCTTCCAGAGGCGAGCATGGCCAGAGAGAAGGTTCCATGGTTTGATGCCATGGCCCTATAGTCTTGCCGTGGACTGAGATCAAAATATTCCTTTTGTCTCCAGGCATAAGGTGTGGTCTTGGCAAGGGTAATGACCTTGACAGAATCACCCTCCTTTTGGCTTGCTTCTAGAGAACTGGTCCAGGGTAACACCAGGGATTCAAGTTTACTCACCATGGGTTGATCTTGAGCAAAGTTTGGTTCAAGAACCTTGGGCCAAAAAGGATAAGGTGTGTGGAAGCGGATAAATCCACTACTGAAAGAGGCCATGACATGGACACGATCCAAGACCAGATCGTGATTTACCTTAATACCATATCCCTCAAGCATATCATCTAGGTGGGAATCTATCTTTGTGGCCTGGAGTGTTCCTACCCTGATTTCCATGGGGTCTATAAGAAATACTATCCTCCCTCCACGCATCAAGAATTGATCAATGCCAAACTTGGCCTCATCATCTATCTCCTTGCATCCCGCTATCACCAAGGTGTCAATGGTATCAGGTATCTTCTTTTCTTCTTTAAGATGGACTTCTATTACCCTATACTGCTTTTCTAAGGCCTCCCGGATGAGCGAATAATCCTTATCAACGCTGTGAGGGCCGTATTCCATCAAAAGCCCCACAGTCTTAGGTTGGTCCCTAGTAACCTTTAATATGGTGCTGGTGAGGTCATACTCTAATGTCTCTATACTATCCACCATGGGAATAACACCCTTTTTGTCGCTATACATCACTGCCATACCCAGGTAAATATTGGCTACCTGAACCTGATCCTTTTCGATGATATTTACCTGCAATTGAGGAATGCCTAAAAATCGCACTCTCCGAGCCAGATTTGGGTCTTCTCCAGGATCAACATATTCAATATGGATATTTCCTTTCCCATAGCTCTTATATTCCTCAAGTAGATCGTACACCTGCCTCCTTAGGCTCATCAGATGTGGTGGCAATTTTTTGGAAAAATATACCTTGATACTAACGATATCATCGAGTTCTTTGAGAATCCTTTTGGTAGAAGGTGCTAAGGTGAACTCCTCTGTCTCAGTGAGGTCTTCTCGAAGGAAGTGATGAGCGGATAAAAAATTGAACGCCACCAGAATGCCCACAATGCTAACAGTCAATACTGCGGTATTTGCATATCTTATGGTTCTTTTGGTCTCAAACATCCTCAGCTCCACCTTCGACTTTCGATATAGCGCACATTTAGGAAGAGAAAAAGGCCGATAACCGACAGATAATAAACAATGTCCCGAGAATCGATAACCCCCCTACCTATACTTTCAAAATGGGTTCCCAATCCCAGATAGGAAAATAGTGGAACTAAATTGTAGGGAAGGGTAAGGAGAACCATGTCGGTACCTATGATAAGAAAGGCAAAGATAACAGATACCCCTATAATGAAGGCAATAATTTGGTTTTCCGTCAAAGAGGAGACAAACAGACCTATGGCAATGTAGGCGGCTCCCATAAGGAGAGACCCCAGATATCCACCGATAATAGGCCCCATATCTGCATTCCCAAGCAAAGAGACAGTAAGGGGAATAGGAAAGGTTAGCACCACCACCACCGACAGAAAAAGAAAGCTGGCAAGGAATTTCCCCAAAACCACCTCGTGGTCCTTAACAGGAAGGGTCATTAGGATCTCGATGGTTCCCAACTTCTTTTCTTCCGCCCAAAGACGCATGGTAATCACTGGAATAAAAAAGAGGTATATCCATGGAAGGATATCAAAGAATGGCCGCATATCTGCCTGATTAAAGAGAAAAAAGGGACGGAAAAACAACCACCCTGAGAGGATCAAAAAGGTGATGATATAGATATATGCAATGGGGGAATTAAAGTAACTTCTGAATTCCCTTTTGAAGATAGCCATGGTATTCTTCATGTGAAAATAGCTCCTATTTGAACATCTACCGGTGATTGAGCTGTTGCTGTAATCACCGGAATTTTCAATCCAACTGTTGTTGTTTAAAGACTTATAATTCAATTTTTTTTGTATTA
>DTXE01000511.1 GCA_012962595.1 Syntrophaceae bacterium
TATTGCCATACCCATAGCGGTGCCGACGATAGGGTAGAGCATGGGGGCAATGAGCATACTACCAATGACCGCTGTTACACTATTTTGAATTTTAATCCCTGCCTATATTGCATTTTCATTCTTCTTTGTGGCCTAGAGGGCCATGAGGGTTTCACATGTAAAATAACCTCTGCTATATCAGAGGGGATCAACAACCAAATAAAGCGGCTAAAGCGCATGGCATACGGTTATAAAGACGTGCAATACTTCTTGCTTAAGATTCATCAGCATTGTTGACTTCTTAACCCTAGGCTTTCAACTTAAATACGAAAGAGGGCTATATAAGTGCCATTAGTACTATATCGATCCACATATATCAATTTATCCTTCTCACGCACCATCCGTCCGTGGTAACGAGACACATAGTCAAAATTCAACACGAGATCATTATCTTTCGCCCGCCCTATAGTAAAGGTACCGCTGCCAGGGAGAAATTCTATCTCTTTATCATGATGTGATAGGATCAACTTGCGTTGAATCATGTGTGGTTTGCCAATGCAGAATTTCAATTAAAAGAGGGGTTGACTCCTTATCTTCTCTGGAGGTTATCTTAGACCAATGTTTGTTTTATTTGTAACCTGCATTCCTGTTATTGACTACTCCTTCTACTCTTGATTTTTTCTATCTTTTTTAATATCTCCTCCCGGTTTTCATGATTGAACTGAATGGCCTTATTATACATATCCAGTGCCTTTTCAAGTTTTCCTTTATGAGAGTAGGCATCTCCTAAATGTTCAGAGATGATAGGGTCTGTGGGAACAAGCTGAAAGGCTTTCTCAAGCTGTATAATGGCTTCATCATACTGCTGTTTTTTAAAATAGACCCATCCTAAACTGTCTATGATGTACCCATCATTAGGCTTATACTTTAGCGCCCTCTTAATTAACTCTTCGGCCTCATCTAAGTGGATACCCTCTTCTGCATAGGTGTAGCCTAAGTAGTTTAGTGCGTCAGCATTCTTTGGGTCTAGGACAATTACCTTCTTCATCTGATCCATAGATTCTTGTTTCAAACCTGACTTGTCAAAAATAACACCCAGCTGAAAGAGAAGCTTTACATTTTTTGAATCTATTTTTAAGCCTCTTTCTGCAGCCATTTGAGCATCTTTGTATCTCTTGGCTTCTTCCAAGAGGGAACTGAGAAGTAGGTATAAATTGGGCTGATCAGGCTTTATCTTAATTGCTTCTTCAATTACCGTTATGGCTTTATCTAACTTATCCTCTTTTTCATATAGATAAGCCAGGTGAATTCTGGAATCGATATAGTATTCGGCATGCGAAGAAATGCCCTCAAATAACCTTTTAGCATTCTCCGTCTCTCCCTTCTCTTCATAGGTAGTAGCAAGATAATATCGAATCCTATCATCTGATGGATTCACTCCCAGTAATAAACTAAATTCACCTATGGCTTCATCATATCGCTTTTGCTCCAAGTAAATGAGGCCGATCTTTATTCTAACATCCCGATCATACTGATTGTGCCTCTTCATCTCTTGGAACTGACTTAAGGCTTCTTGGTCTTGATTGGTCTTGAGATAAAGACGCCCTAACCTAGCACGCACATCGGCGCTTTCAGGATATGAGGACAGCATCTTTTTATAGATATCTATGGCCCTATGGGTCTTTTTTTGAAGCTCATACACATAGGCTAAATCCAACATAGAATATTCGAAAAGTGGGTTAATATCTAGGGATTTGAGATAATGGCTCTCTGCTTCCTGATATAAACCCATTTCTAAAGATATGCGACCTAAGTAATAATGGGCTATGAATGACTTTGGGTTAAGTTCAGTCAGCCTAGTTAAAACACCCACCGCCTTTTCATACTCCTTAGTTTGGCCATAAAGCCTCCCTAGAAACAGATATACCTGCTCATTTTTGGGGTCTAGACTCAATAACTTCTCATATTCATGGATGGCTTGAGTGTATCTTTTCACCGTATCATAAAGGCGACCCAACAGGAGGTGGGCTGGTAGATACTGGGGATCCTCTTTAGTAGCTTTCTCACATAGATCAATGGCCTTTTGAAGATTTCCCTTTTTGATGTACAGGAAGGCCAGTTCTGTTTGTAGATAGGCAGAGTGAGGATCGGAGGCCAATGATTTAGTTAAGGCCTCTACTGCTTCATCAATCCTACCCTCCAAAACATGCATTCGGGAGAGAATAAAATGGTAATAGGCTAGGGATTTTTCCTGATCTACCTCTAACCACTGAGTAGGCTCCGGGACGTTTCTGGGAATTTCAACCTTTCCTTTCAGGGCAGAACAGGAGATAAAAAACAGAGCAGTTATTATAAAAATCGAACGCCATAAAATTGGAGGGTACATTTATTTTTCTCTATGTTAAATTAATAGGATATTCTTTAACCTCAGGAAGTTCCTTTTCTAAAAAGGCCCTTAGTCTTTTTATTAATCTTGCTTCTAACTGCCTCACTCTTTCCCTAGATATACCATATTTCTCTCCAATCTCCTGCAGGGTTTTGGGTGTGTCTGAAATCAATCGGTTATCCAATATATCCTTCTCTTTTTTATTCAATGCCTTGCGAAAGATGGCCAACTTATGGTGCAATAACTCCTTCATTTCACCTTCAGCAACTTCTTGATCAACGGCTTTCTCTTTAGATGCTATCAATTCGGCAAAAATTCCTCGGTCAGATTCACCTATAGGCGCCTCTAGGGATACCTCTGGTTCTCTTAATCTTTTATCCATGTCAATAACTTCGCCTTCTTTCACCTGAAGTTGTTGGGATATAAGTTTGGGGACTAATCTTTGACCTAATGCTTCCAGCCTTTCTTTCTCTTTCTTAAGACGGAAAAAAAGCTTTCGTTGTGCCTGGGTAGTTCCAATTTTCACCAGACTCCAGTTGTCTATAATAAATCTTAAAATATAGGCCTTTATCCAAAAAGAGGCATAATAGGAAAATTTGACCCCTCTATAAGGATCAAATTTCTTTACCGCCTGCATTAAACCTATATTCCCCTCTTGAATCAGATCTAGAAGATTGTTCATCCAATATCTTTGAAAATCCATGGCAATTTTCACTACCAGTCTCAAGTTGGCAGTTATCAATTTGTAGGCAGCCTCTGGATCCCCTGTTTTTACGTAGCGAATGGCAAGCTGTCTCTCCTCTTCTTGGGAAAGAAGGGGAATTCGGCCAATTTCCCACATGTATCGCTGGAGGGGATCTGCTACAGCGGGGTAACCTAGGGATTCCTCCCCCCCGTCATCAATTTCCTGTTCAAAGGGTACCCCCCCTTTTTCTATCATGGGTTTTAACTGAAGAAATATTTTAGTACTTTTATGTAAACTTTATATTAATCACCAATGTCTGTCAACACGAATAGACTTTCTCGATTTAAGAATTTATACCCTCACCATTCCCCCACTGGTACCTAGAGTCTCATCATTTTTGCTCATCCAGAGAGATGTGGGTTCATCCACCCCTTAAGACTAAAAATTTAGATTTATTAATAAGTTACGGTACTTACACAAAATTTTGAAGAAATGCCGGTTATTAAATCCTTTTGACTAAAAAATTTTATTATATTATTATTTAAGATAAAAATTGATTTGAACCTTGTGGGAGTGCTGAGAAAAGGATTTTTTCAGGGCACTCTGTAGCATGAATTATGTTATACTTTATAAAATGGATAAAACTTTTGATTTTGCCTTTATGCCTCCTTTTGCTTGTGGGGTGTGCTACTACCCCGAAACCAGAGGAAGAGCCCTCTGAACAAGCACCACCAAAGCCTTTAATAGACCTAGGAAACATAAAACAGATCACCAATTATCCAGAAGATGATGCCCGACCATCCTTTTCACCTGA
>DTXE01000512.1 GCA_012962595.1 Syntrophaceae bacterium
GAAACGGGAGTATGGGGATCGCCTCGCCTTTATGGGTGGCATAGACGTCAGGGCTATGGTTCATCCCGATCCGAAGGTGATCGAGGAGGAGATTCAGAGGTAAGTGGTCTGACAATCAAATCCGCTGCAACCACCTTTGCCAGCCGCTCCATGTAAGGTACTAACTCCAACGGTGGCCTCACAGAATAAATAAGATGCACTCCAGTGTATAAGGACAGATTGGGGTGTGTGATATCGTCCACTACCATCTTGAGTCCTTTGTATCGAAATGATTTGATGTCAGTAGCAAAGACCTGTACACCTCTGTCCACCAGGGCCAGAGCCACATCAGGAAAATGGCCAATGCCAATCTCGGCCACACAACCATATGCCTCAGCAATGTAGTCCACAAGGCCTTTGTAACTATTCCACATAGCTCAATCCTCCAGAGATCTCCAGAAAAATGCCTCTTCTATAGAGACTTTGGCTATCTTTGGTTTCCATACCATTCCCAACGCCTTTTCCATTTGAATCTTCTGTTCTATCATAGCGATATTTCTCCTTGATGACACCACGACGTCAGGGTTAACCGAGATCGAGGTACAACCGCAACGGATCATGAACTCCAGGTAGTCTGGATATTCACTAGGGGCTTGCCCACATATGGATGTGGTCACCCCGTATTTCTTGCATACTGCAATGGTGTAGGCTATGGCGCGCAACACCCCCAGATTCCTCTCATCGTAGAGCTCTTGTACGGATACATCATTTCGGTCAACACCAAGGATGAGCATGGTCAAATCGTTGGTACCAAAGCTTACCCCATCTATCCCTTCCCTGCAGAATTCATCAATCATAAAGCAAACACTGGGAACCTCCACCATAATCCAGAGTTGAAAATCTGGGATAGCCCGATGGTCTAGGCCTTCCTGGCACATGATCTTCACTACCTTCCTAAAGACCCTAAGGGTCCTGACAAAAGGAAGCATCACCCAGATATTAGTGAAGCCCATGGCTTCCCTGGCCTGCCTAATAGACCTTAACTCAAGCCTGAAGATATCATCCTCTTTAATGTATCTGTATTGTCCCCTGTAGCCAATCATAGGGTTGGGGCCTACGTGATCCCATTCATACTTTTCCCCACCAGGTAACTTCAGAAATTCGTCAGGCTTAAAATCAAGAAATCGATACACCACTGGACGTGGAAAGAACGCCTCAGCTACCTGTCCAATTCCGCGAGAGAAGGTGTCAATCATCACCTGATCTCCCCCTTCCTCCAAGAGGAGCCTGGGATGTTTTCCAATACTGAGCATTAGGTGTTCGGCCCTTAGGAGGCCGACTCCATCCGCATTAGTTTCCCGGGCTACCTTTTTGGCAATCTCAGGAATGGAAAGATTGACATATACCTTGGTAGCCGTTATGGCCTGAGTTGACGCATCCGCAGGTACCAGCGGTGCCTCCACTACCTCTTGCTCAGCGGCGGCTCCCTTAAATACAAGACCTCTTTGCCCATCTACTGTGACTATCTCACCATTGTTAAGGATCTTCGTGGCGTGTTCGGTGCCGACAACACATGGGATCCCCAGCTCCCGGCTCACTATAGCGGCATGGCATGTCTTGCCCCCTAGGTTCGTCACCACTGCAGAGGCTATCTTCATAGCTGGAACCCAATCGGGCGTAGTCATCTCTGCCACCAAAATGTTTCCATTCTCAAAATTTGATATATCTTTGACGTCTGATACGATCTTCACCTCGCCTGATGCCTGGCCCGGACTGACCCCCAAGCCCCTTACCAGTATATCCTGTTTCCCAAAATCTCTCCTCTCCTCTCTTCTTGATAGTGCCTTGGTACTATGTACCGTCTCAGGTCTTGCCTGAAGAATAAAAATCCGGCCATCCTTGTCCATCGCCCATTCAATGTCCTGGGGGGTCCCATAATGATTTTCTATCTGCACACCGTACTTCGCCAGGCGAATAATGGCTTCGTCAGCTAGGGCCGGTCGCTCCTGAATGCTCTTGGGAACCGGAGTCCATTTGGTGTTCCCTCTTTTGTTGCACACCAGTTGTTTATCCTTTTTAAAAACTTGTTTATCCAGAATGCGGAAAGTACCCTTTTCCACCACATATTCATCGGGTGTCACCCGACCGCTTACAATGGCTTCTCCTAGTCCCCAAGAGGCATTAATCACCACCTTGTCTTTGTCACCACTGACTGGTTCCAATGTGAACATAACACCAGATGCCTGGGGAAAAAGCATCTCCTGGACGGCTACACTTATGAGCAGCTGGTGATGCAAAAAGCCCTTTTCTTTTCGGTATGCGATAGCTCTGGGTGTAAAGAGAGAACTCCAACATTGTTGGACACTTTTTAAAAGGCTCCCCCGAGTCACATTCAGGAAGGTATCCTGCAGGCCTGCGAAACTGGCACTTGGTAGATCCTCGGCTGTTGCCGAAGACCGCACGGCTACCGCCACATTTTTCTTCCCAACCCGCTTACAGAGCTCGCTATATGCTTCCAAAATCGCCTTTTCGATCTCCTTGGGTATTGAGAGGCTTTCCATGTGATTCCTGATTTTCAAGGAAACGTCTCGCAAAGATTTCATGTTGGTTATAAATTATCTCCTTTTTTGTGGAAAAAGGTCTTTCGAGGATTATCAGCTGGAAGGGTCCAGTCAGTAGCTGTCCGTCTTGTGGTAGAAAGAGAAAGAGAAATTGAAAAATTTGTGCCCCAGGAATACTGGCAAATAAAAGCTATTTTCAGAAAGTTTAAAAATTCTCCGGATGGAGAAGAATTTCAGGCTCTACTTTTTAAAAAAGGGGGTAAAGTTATTCCTAAATTAGGTATTAAAAGTAAAGAGGAGGCAGAAAAGATTATTAAAGATTTAGAGGGAGCAGAATATAAAGTTAGCAAAATTGAAAAAAAAGAGACCAAAAGAAATCCCCTACCACCTTTTGTTACCAGCACCTTACAACAAGAGGCCTGGAAAAGATTTAGCTGGCCGGCCAAATTGACAATGAGGATTGCTCAAAATTTATATGAAAGAGGTTTTATTACTTATCATAGAACTGATTCGCTTAATCTTTCTGAGTTATCTTTGCTTTCCGCTAAAAAATTTATTATTGAAAATTACGGCAAAACCTATTGGTCTGGATTTTTGAGAAAATAC
>DTXE01000513.1 GCA_012962595.1 Syntrophaceae bacterium
ATATCGATAAAGCTTTGGTCTTTAAGTAAAAGTCGTAACTTTCCCTCAATAAACTTTGTGCCCTCCACAATGTCTGCGAAATCACTCAGAGCTAACCGGGCAAGTTGGGAGTATATCCTGTCACGGAAAGTCATCCTTTAAGTTGCTTTCTTTAGAAGTTTAGAAATCTTTTCCTTCTCCAATTCTAAATACTCAAGCCTAGTCAAGTCATCAAAACATTCTGCTTCTGTTATTTCTCCGGCCTCAAGCTTTTGCCATAGCCCCTTAAAAGAATCTACACCATATCGACTTCCAAGCTTTTTAACCTCGATAGAGAGGTTCCTTAGCTCCATTTCCAGAAAGTGCTTGATTCCCTCTTCAATCAACCTATCTTTAGGAATCTTTAACTCTTTCTCAACCCTCTGTAATAAACTGGTCATTATGTCCCTCCCCAATTGTTAAGTCTATCACCAAAAATTAAATGTCTAACCTCCAACACTAACACCTAACATCTCGCATAAGTAGCCAATCAACGGCTTCTACCTGTCCCACTGGCTAAATCTATTTCTTAAGTATCAGTACGAACTCATGTTCTGTCATACCCGCTTGTTTCAGCATCCGCTTAAATAACCCCCGATCAATATCCTCCGGACATTATAGAAACATATCTCTTATACGTTCTCGGTTGCCACAGCAATCCTGAATTTGCTTAAGGAATTCCCAATGTGCCGTACGATTGGGGCTACGATGGTAAAGCTCAAACTCTTCTGCATATTCCTCAGCATAGTCCACCGTCATGTCTATTAGATCCTCAAAGGCTTCCTCTGGTGTATCGCCCTGGGTTGCCAAATCAAGCTCAGGGCAGATGGCGATATATTTGCTTTCGCCCCGCTCTATAATGGCAGTAAGCCGTGTCGGTGAGAGTTTTGTAACCACTGGCATTGCTTTACCTCCTATAACTATAATAGGGTCTAACTAACATGCAGTTTCCAATTTAACCCACAATCCCATTTAACTGCAACCAATAAAACCAATCAAACTATTGAAA
>DTXE01000514.1 GCA_012962595.1 Syntrophaceae bacterium
AATAAAGCTCAATAGTAGCACTTCCAACGCCATTTGGGTCTGTTATATTGTTTATCATTATTGGCACTGTTGTATTAGCACCTGGCGCTAATTGAACATCTTGTATTGAAATATTTGTCTCTGCCATTGCCAATGGCAAGACATTTATTAATGATAGTGCTGCAATAAGCACTATCACTACATTTTTTAAATTGTTTAAATTGTGTTTCATATGTTTAAATACCTCCTCAACATCTTAACTCATATCCTGGTATACCCATTACACTATTCGAAATGTATGTTACATCTGCAAAATCGATCGTATCATCACCATTGACATCTGAAGCCCATTCATTGATGGTTTCATATCCTGGAGTGCCCATTACATGGTTTGCAAGATATGTTACATCTGCAAAATTAACTGCATCGTCGTCATTAACATCACCGCATATTGCAGCCACTATTTCGAATAAGCCATGATCAGAGTTTGCTGGTATGACATTTTGAGCAGGTGTTGCATCCTTTAACAGCCATATGACAATGAATAATGTACTATTATCTCCATCACTGTCCACTGCTTGTAAAGTAACATCTGCAATTTTTGCACTTCCAGTTAGACCAGCTCCAATTTTTGATGCACTAATTGCAGTTGAGCCATTGGCATTGTCAATAACTGGGGATACTATATCAAAGTCACCATTAGTTACATTAGTCACATGAACTACTGAGTTATTGTAAAGAATCTGAATAGTAACTGTTCCAACACCGTCTGGGTCTGTTATGTCTTTTATCATTATTGGAATAGTTTTGTTTTCTCCAGGTCTTGCGGTTACATTACCTATTGCAACTATTGTAGGCTTTACTACAGTCAACGATATGTTCACTGATGTATTAGAGTTGCCCCATATATCGGTTGCGTTTACTGGCAAATAGTATGTCCCAGGACTTACTCCTGGAGCAGCTGTTTGCCCAATATATACATTGCCAGTATATAAACTAAGCGCAAAATCACTTGGTCCATTTATTGCCGAGAGATTTACCTTAACACTATCTATGGCACTTTGATCAGTGACACTTACAATTAACCATGTAACATTACTCCCATAAGCCACTGGAACATTTGCTATCACATCTGGAGATGCAATAGGATTTGTTACAGACGGTGGCGTCTGATCTATTATGAAGAATGTTCCATTTACTGGATTTGCTGGAATATCACCTTGCTGAGGAGTTGCGTTTTTTAAGAGTAATATACTGATATTTAAGGGGCTTCTCTCTCCTTCAATGCCCACTGCTTGTAGAGTAACATTTGCAATATTTGCACTTCCAGTTAGACCAGCACCAAACTTTGATGCGCCAATGCTTGTTACACCAATTGTATTGTTAATGTTTTGTATCACTAAATCAAAATCTCCATTAGCGACATTAGTCACATGAACCACTGATGGATTGTAATAAAGCTCAATAGTAGCACTTCCAACGCCATTTGGGTCTGTTATATTGTTTATCATTATTGGCACTGTTGTATTAGCACCTGGCGCTAATTGAACAT
>DTXE01000515.1 GCA_012962595.1 Syntrophaceae bacterium
GGGCATTCACTCATCCCCGTAGTTACATCCACTACTTCTTGACTCATGATTTAACTTATGGTTGTCTTATAATATAGGAGTTATGGGTGAAACTATGGATTTAAGTTCTTCGCTTGCATTTTCAACCACAATAGCAGTTTTATATGCTTCATTATACTCGTGTGGGTCCTCTAAGAGGAAGTGAGGGCCAATTAGAGCTCCATGCCGCTCCGGTCTCTCCGCTAACGTGAAAATACTGAGTTTTTCAGGATAATCTTCCATTAATCTCACAATTCGTTCTTTAGAAGCGTTGTTCCAGATTTTTTTACCCAGTATAAGTTCTACGGACAATCCATGAGCTAACGCAGTGGCGATCCTCTCACAGTCCCTACACTCGCCACATATAACTTTCATTTTCTTCCCCTCAAGTTTAGGGATTATTTTTTCTCGCCATTTTCGTACTAGATTTTCTCCCGTATCTTCTGAATAGTGGGGAATCCTTCTAACTTTTTTCCCAAATAAGGAGTAGGGGAACAAGGGGACTCCTAAGAAGTGCATCACTATTAGAATCAAAAGCGCTAATGCAAAAGGGCCTACTGCTAACATTAGCTCGTACATTTTTACTTGTTGGTAGTATTGCAATCGCAATACAGTTCTTTCTTGTTCTTGTTTTCTTTTTCTTTCCTTTTTACATCCTTCCTTCGCTCCGCGCCCTTTCGGAACAAGCCGTTGGCGAATTCAAGCTTTCTGCCCCCTCTCCCTCCTTCCACTTCCATCTTCAGCTTCTCTATATCCTGATTTGGGCGTAAAATCTTGATATGTCGCAACGACACGATCCCCTATGATTTTATCACCCATCTTGTCAAAAACTCGTCCCAAAAGAACCACCTTTAGATTTTGTGTACTGTTTTATAAATTGCATATTCCAATGTGCACTCAACGTTCCCTTCAAAAACAGATCTAAAACCTCTGTGTCTCCCGGTGCTGCTCACAGCTTCTTTTCTATCCTTTTCCTGCTCAAATTTTACTAAAATATGAGGTAACTACTCACCCCTGTGTCAATCCAATAGAACCGACTGAAGGAATAAATGGAGACCCTCTAAACGAAAAGGTGGAAACAGTTTTTTTGAAGCCAAAGAGGTCAAATTTAACAGACAGTTACGGAAAATTCATCGTGCAACCCCTGGAACGTGGTTTTGGCACGACCCTCGGTAATGTAGTCCGTCCGCTGGCTGCAACAGGTGCGCAAAGAGTGCCAAAGGCCGTCAACCTGCCTCACCTCGGCCGTCTCCGGGTCAACCCAAGGAATATAGGTCGATTATCACGGTACTGGATGGTGAAAAGGAGGTTTTAAAAAAGGCCATTAGGGTAAATCACCCCCTTTCCTATAAGGGTCTTAGATTTTATCAGTCCAGTTTTGGCATAGCCAATGTGGATAAGGTGAAGTTGCATATACATCCAGCCAGTGACGGTGAGTGTTATACTTTGGATGTACCTCTTCGAACATGGATAGAGGTACCAGGAGGGAAATCATTTTTCCAGGTGATTGAATTCAAAGAAAATTTTATGGAATTTGGGCCTGCACTCAAGATTGCTTACCATAAGCCTGGAGAGGCACCGGTTTTTTTCTGGATATTCAAGAACTATCCGAATTTCGATGCAGGGCGCAAAGGTGAATATATCTTCTCTTTCATAGATTACCAGGTAACATACTATACAGGGCTTTCGGTCACTAAAGATCCTGGGGTGTGGGTGGTGTGGATGGGCTGCGGTCTGATGGCATTAGGATTTATATTGGCCCTTTTTATGTCCCATCAAACAGTGTGGGTCAAGATAGAACCCGTCAAGGATAGGTTAAGGGTAAAAATAGCTGGAAAAACTCATAAAAATGCGGTATCCTTCGAACGGAGATTTAAACAATTATGGGAGGCAATCAAGGAGGAGATTAAGTGAGTTCAACCATCTTTAGTATCATAACCTTTGTCTATTTACTCTCAAGCCTATTATACTTGTGCTATCTAGTCTTTTCACGTAAAGATTGGTTAGGGAAGGCAGCTACCTTTGTAACTATAGTGGGGCTCATGGCCCACACTGCTGCTATAATCCTGAGATGGGTTGAGTCTTATCAAATGGGTATAGGTCATGCCCCCTTATCCAACATGTTTGAATCTCTGGTCTTTTTTGCCTGGAGTATCGCCTTGCTGTATGTGATATTCGAATACAAATATAAAAATAGGGCTCTGGGTACCTTTGTTATGCCCTTTGCCTTCTTTACCATGCTTTATGCCGCCTTGGCACCCAATTTCTCTACCGAGATACAACCTCTTTTGCCTGCCCTTCAAAGCAACTGGCTTATTGCCCATGTGGTTACCTGTTTTCTGGCCTATGCTGCCTTTGCTGTTTCCTGTGGGGCGGGTATCATGTATTTTTTGAGGGATAAAACAAAGGATAAAGGTGGGGGCAATAGCGGTTTGACAAGATTCTTACCCCCATTAGAGATGTTAGACGACCTTATTTACAGAGTAGTAATTATCGGGTTTATTCTGTTGGCCGTAGGCATTGCTACGGGAGCCATGTGGGCCAATTCTGCCTGGGGTGCTTATTGGAGCTGGGATCCTAAAGAGACCTGGTCACTAATCACCTGGTTTGTTTACGCTACTCTTCTTCATGCCAGGTTTGTGCATGGATGGCGTGGTAGGAAGGTAGCACTCCTTTCTATCATTGGTTTTGGTGCGGTATTGTTCACCTATTTTGGAGTAAGCTATCTCCTCTCTGGATTACACAGTTATGCTACCTAAGCAATTGCCAGTTGTTCGTTGCAACAGACCACGGACTATGGACAAAGGAGACTATTTCTAATGAAACATTCATGACCTTCAGTCACAAACAAATATGAAAATGGAATATAGGCAGGGATTAAAATCACAAATCCCAAATCTCAAACAATATCAAATATCAAAATCCAAATGACCAAAACATA
>DTXE01000516.1 GCA_012962595.1 Syntrophaceae bacterium
ATCTCGACTCCCACCAAATAGGATGCTTTCTTATATATTTGAGGGAACTCAAAGAATGGAATAAAAAGATAAACTTAACGTCTATAAGAGGCGATCAAGTGATAGTTATCAAACACTTTGTAGACTCCTTGACGCCTCTGAAATATATTAAGTCCTGCTCATCCCTTCTAGATATAGGGTCAGGAGCTGGCTTTCCTGGTATCCCCCTTAAAATAGCTGACCCCTCCTTGTCGATTACTCTAGTAGACTCGGTGAGAAAAAAGGTAAGTTTTCAGAAACATATTATAAGACAACTGAAACTAAAGGGGATTGAGTCTTTCCAACAACGGCTAGGGGATGGAACCAAAAGTTTGATTAAGGAGCGATACTTTGATGTGGTGATATCCAGAGCCATTTCACATCTTGACAGATATCTCATTCTAGGGGGACCTTATATTAAAAAAGGGGGCGAACTGATTGCCATGATGGGAAAATTTAAGGATAGCGAACTTAAGCGCCATGAAAAGACCATCTCTACACTCAATCTTAGACATCTACAAACTATCCACCTGCTCCTCCCTTTTTTAAATGAGGAGAGGACACTTCTATTTTTCAAAAAGGCCTCTTAAAAACATCACATCTCCGATTATCTTGATTTCTCTACCAAACCATGTTTATTTTACCTCTATGATTCAGTATGGACTGGTCTCATTCTTTTAGGTTATGAGAGTACCGATACTGAAACCTCTCCTCCCCTGATAGCATCAATAACCCATTTGGTGCCGGAGGCCCCTATCGCTTCGACAGACTTACAAATCCTTATGGAGAGGGGTTGGGGATAGATGGGAGTGATTAGAGTAAAATGGATATGAAGGCTGACCCAAACCTTTATTCAAAACTTAGGAGAAAAATTAGAGATACTGAAGGGAGTAATTGGACTGACCCCCATGAGCTGCACAGATCATGGTGATACAATTAGAGTACTTTGACAGGGGGTTTTGGGTTAACGTTACCATAGTTTCAAAATCACAAGGAGGCCAATATCCAAGAGAAGAGTGTAATCGTTTTTGATTATACACATCCTCAATAAAATGGGGAATTCTATTTTGAACATCCTCCATAGTTCGGTATTCCCAGATTCGGACTTCCTCTGATTTAAGTGTTTTAATAAAGCTTTCAGCATAGGCATTCTCATAGGGGTTGCCCTTCCGGCTCATGCTGATTCTAAAGGACTTAAGCTCTTTGACATAGTCACAACAGGCATATTGAACAACTTGGTCTGAATGGTGAATACAGCCTGGCCTTGGGTTCCTATTGTGTATGGCCATACGCAGGGCATCGAGGGTGAAGGTGGCATCCATACTTCTTGATAAAGCATCCAGAATAATCGCCAGATAGACAAAGGATGTTAAGATACGTATGTAGGTGATATCGGCCACCCAGACCTGGTTTATGGTCTCTATGTTGATATCTTTAAAAATAGGGACACAGAGCTTGTCTAAAAACTAATTTCA
>DTXE01000517.1 GCA_012962595.1 Syntrophaceae bacterium
AAATGTAAGAAAAAGGGAAGCCCTAAAATTTAGGCTAAATTTAAAACAATAGTGAAAGAAGCACCCTGTTTGGTATTTGATGCTTGGGATTTGGAATTTAAACAAGAGGAGCTATTTTCACGTGAAATAGAAAACATTTTGAAATGACCAATTCATATTGATGGGGAGTTTTACATGTCAAGGGTGTGTGAGATATGTGGCAAGGGACCTCGGACAGGCTATAACGTGAGCCACTCTCATAGAAAAACCAAAAGAAGGTGGTTGCCCAATCTACAAGAGGTCAGAGCCGTAGAGTGTGGAAGTGTTAGGAAAATTCGAGTATGCACCCGGTGCCTTAGAAGTGGACGAGTGGTGAAACCATAGATTTCGCCTTTGGGCTTCAGTTCTAGGTCACCAGCCTTTTCACCCTTATTACATCCTTTAACTTCTTCAGGGAGGTAATTACTGCACTCAAGTGTTTGGCATCTGTAACCTCTATAATAAAATTACTAACAGCCTTTTTATCCGGGCTGGTGTGAACATCGGCTTCTAATATATTTGCCTCACATTGACTTATTACCCCGCTAATATCCGCTAATAATCCCTTCTTATCGAATGAAATTACCTGAATCTTCACGGGATGTAATATATCCTTGCTTACCTCCCATTCCACATCTACCCGTCTTTCAGAATCTTCTGTCACAATGTTGGGACAGTCAGAGGTATGAACTGTAATTCCCCTTCCTCTTGTTATATAACCTATGATGGCATCACCTGGAAGTGGGTTACAGCATCTTCCCACTCGAATCATGACATCTCCTATTCCCTTAACCTTAATTCCTCCTTTGTCTCTTCGCTTGATTACCTTCTGAACTAACCTTTCAAGGGCGGTTGCCTTTCCACTATCTAATTGCTCCCTCGGTATAAGCTTACCTATGACATGCCGAGGTGATATCTTCCCATAGCCCACACTGGCCAGAAGGTCATCCACACTCTGGATAGATAGCTCTGAAGCAGCCTTGGTCAACTCCTCAGACTTGAGATATTTTGTGAAATTGAGTCCATGTTTACGGAACTCCTTCTCACATAGCTCCCTGCCCAATATTATGCTCTGTTCTCTCTCTTCGGTCTTTACCCACTGCTTGATTCTAGTTCTAGCCTTAGAGGTCTTTACAAATTTAAGCCAATCTTTACTGGGAACATGATGAGGGGATGTTATAATTTCTACAATATCGCCATTTTTGAGCTGATAATCGAGGGGAACCAATTTGCCATTTACCTTGGCACCCGAGCATTTATGGCCCACTTCTGTATGGATGCTATAAGCAAAGTCCACAGGTGTAGCCCCATAGGGAAATTCCTTTACATCGCCCTTAGGGGTAAAGACATAAACCTCCTGAGGGAAAAGGTCTACCTTTACAGATTCTAAGAATTCTCTGGGATCTTTAAGGTCCCTCTGCCAGTTTATTAGCTGCCTCAACCAGGCAAACATGAGTGTATCACTTTCATTGGTATTCCCGCCTTCCTTATACCTCCAGTGGGCGGCAATACCTTCCTCAGCCACCCTGTGCATCTCCTGGGTTCTTATCTGAATCTCCATCCTTTCTCCATATGGGCCAATCACCTTGGTATGAAGGGATTGATACATATTCGTTTTGGGTAGGCTTATATAGTCTTTAAATTTTCCTGCTATTGGTTTCCATAGAGAATGGATCACACCCAAGGCCTCATAGCATTCTTTTACGGTATTCAAGATAATCCTGAAGGCAATAATGTCATATAACTCATCTAAGCTCAGGTTTTGGTCCATCATCTTACGATATATACTATAGAGATGTTTGGGTCTTCCTTCTACCTTGACTTGCAGGCCAAATTCTCTCATCTTCTGCTGTATAATATCCTTAACCTCCGCTATATATCTCTCTCTTTCCCCTCTTCTCCTGGCAATTCCAGAAGAGATCTGAGTATATATCTCGGGTTCTAAGTAATATAGGGCCAAATCCTCAAGTTCCACCTGTATCTTCCTTATTCCCAGGCGACCAGCCAGTGGTGCATATATATCCAGGGTTTCTCTGGCGATATGCCTTTGTTTTTCCGGGCTATGATATCCCAGGGTCCGCATGTTATGAACCCTGTCTGCCAGTTTTACCATGATAACCCTGATATCCTGGGCCATAGCCAAAATCATCTTTTTTATATTTTCTGCGTGTCGTTCTTCACGATCCAAGAAAGACATTTTACTTATTTTTGTTACACCACCTACAATAGTGGCCACCTCTTTTCCAAACAATTCCTGAACCTCATCCACAGTGGCCTTGGTATCCTCTAGCACATCATGCAAAAGTCCTGAGGCAATAGTAACTATATCCAGTCTCATATTAGCCAGGACGTTAGCTACCTCAAGTGGATGAGAGAGATATGGTTCACCAGAAAGGCGTACCTGTCCCTCATGTACCTTGGCCGAGAATATATAGGCCTTTTCAATGAGGCTTAGATCGGCCTTGGGATAATAAGATGTTACTTTATCCAGGATATCATTCAGTCTGATCATATATTTCCTTTTTAATCAGCTCTTCGATGAAGGAAGGGGCCTCATGTGGTTTAACCAAATGAGTAGCCCTTTTGCTCCTCAATGTGACCTCCAAACTCCCCTTATCAAGAGTCTTTCGACCTATGGTAACCCTAATGGGTATACCAATAAGGTCTCCATCCTTGAATTTAATACCTGCCCATTCCTGCCTATCATCTAGAAGGACCTCTATCTCCTTGGAGATCAAAGATTTATAGAGAGATTCTGCAGTTTCTGCAATCATCCTATCACTCATATCTAAGGGCAATATTATTACCTGAAAAGGTGCAATGGTGATGGGAAAGATGATGCCGTCGGAATCATGATTCTGTTCGATAGCGGCTGCCACCGTCCTTCCTACCCCTATTCCATAGCAGCCCATAACTAGAAGCCGCTCTTTACCTTCCTTATCTAAATAGGTAGCATTAAGTGCCTCGCTATATTTGGTCCCTAGTTTGAATACATGGCCTACCTCAATGCCCCGGAAAAATTGTATCAATCCCCCGCATTTTGGGCACCTATCCTGGGAAGTAATCATACGCACATCACCAAAAGAATCTACTTTGAAATCCCTATCTAAGTTTACATTTATGTAATGGAAATCCTTTTCATTGGCGCCCATAACAAAGTTTCTCATTCCTCTAATGGCATTATCGGCTATAATTCTTATATTATGCAGTCCTATAGCCCCAGCAAATCCTACAGGGGCCCCAGTTACCCCAACAATGGTTTGCTCATCAGCCAATTCAAGAACATGGCTTCCAAGGAAGTTTCTCAATTTAACATGATTAATCTCATGATCCCCCCTAACTAGGGCAGCCACCACACCATCATCGGTTTGGAAGATCAGGGTCTTCACCAATTCCTGAGGGAACACCCCTAAAAATTCAGATACCTCAGAAACCGCCTTTATTTCAGGGGTATACACCTTCTCTAACGGTTTAAGGGGAGTAGATAAGGAAGAGGCAGGATCAGGGCTTGTAACTTCAGCCTTTTCTGCATTTGCGGCATAGTGGCATTCGCTACAGCTCACAATGGCATCCTCTCCGGTATCAGCCAGGACCATAAACTCATGAGAAAAACTGCCACCAATAGGCCCTGTTTCTGCTTCCACCACCTTAAACTTAAGGCCGCATCGCTTAAATATTCGGCAGTAGGCCTCATACATCCTCTGATAACTCTTTTCGGCCCCTTCATCATCTGCATCAAAGCTATAGGCATCCTTCATCCCAAATTCCCTCCCTCTCATAATGCCAAAGCGCGGCCTGATTTCATCCCTGAATTTTGTCTGAATCTGATAAAGAATAAGAGGAAGCTGGCGATATGATCTTACCTCCCTCCGGACTACATCCGTTATAACCTCCTCATGAGTAGGGGCAATACAATAATGGTGGTCATGGCGATCCTTAAATCTAAGCAACTCCTTTCCATAAACATTCCATCTTCCACTTTTGTCCCATAGTTCTCTTGGTTGAATGGCGGGTAAAAGCACCTCCTGGGCCCCTGCCCTATCCATCTCCTCCCTGATAATCCTTTCCACCTTTCTTATAACCCGAAGGCCCAGGGGCAGATATGAATATATCCCAGAGGCCAGTTTTCGAATCATACCAGCCCGTAGCATAAGCTTGTGGCTAGGAACTTCTGCCTCCGCAGGCGCCTCCCTTAATGTAGGCAAGAACATGGATGACCTTCTCAAATTTCCCTCCCCTGAGACATCTTCTCTACCTCTGCAAGAAGTGTAGACACCAATTCTCCCTCCTCCACCTTTCTTATAACCTTGCCTTTCTTAAAAAGGATACCAAATCCTTTACCAAAAGCCACTCCCACATCTGCCTCCTTTGCCTCTCCAGGACCGTTCACCACGCATCCCATAATGGCGACCTTAAGTGGACTTTTGATGGATAAAAGCCTCTTTTCTGCCTCTTCCACCATGGTAATTAAATCTATCTCACACCGCCCACATGTAGGACAAGAGATAATATCTGGTCCATGTACTCTAAGCTTTAGGGCCTTAAGAATCTCATACGCCACCCTAACTTCATCCACCGGATCCCGGGTTAATGATACCCTTATGGTATCACCAATACCCTGATAGAGCAGAATCCCAATACCTACGGCAGACTTCACCGTACCTGGATAGAGGGGGCCGGCCTCTGTAATCCCTACATGGAGTGGATAGTCTACCTTCTGTGACAGAAGGCGATAGGCATCGATGGTAGTAAGTACATCCGCAGCCTTAATGGATACCTTTATGTCACGAAAGTTGAGCTTTTCCAAGATGTTGATCCACTCTAAGGCACTTTCCACTAAGGCTTGAGCATTTACATTGCCATATTTTTTTAGAATCCTTTTCTCTAAAGAACCAGAATTAACACCGATTCGAATAGGTATATTGTGTTCCTTAGCCTTAGAGGTAAGAACTTTTATCTTGTTCTTCCCGCCGATATTTCCAGGATTTATGCGGAGTGCATCACAACCTGCATCAATGGCAGATAAACCGATTCTGTAATCAAAATGGATGTCGGCAATGAGAGGAATGTGGATATGGGGTTTTATGTCTCTGATACTTCGTGCCGCTTCCATTGTGGGTACGGCGACTCTTACCATTTCACATCCAGCCTCTTCCAGGCGATGAATTTGCTTTACAGTAGCCTCTACATTGCGGGTATCGGTATTGGCCATAGACTGAACCACAATGGGGGCACAACCACCTACCTTGACCGATCCCACAAATATCTCTTTAGTTAACTTCCGCTTCATCTGAAAAGAGGCTGTTCTTAATTAGTATCATGAAGCCTTTACCCCGTTAGAATGCCCCGCTTGTCCTATTAGAATAAATTCTAACGGGATAAAGAAGCACAGGCCCCGTAAGATTCTAACGGGGTTTACCATAAATTGTCAAGAATTATGGATTGTTATAGATTTGATATAACCAGGAGGATTTTTTTGCTTTATGCCCATACATCTCGATTGGGATAGGATTAGTGAAGGTTTTTGAATTAAGTGAGGGAAAATTACTAGTCATTCTTTTGAGTATGGCAGGTAAAACAACCACCTGATTTGGTGGTATCACCTGCGATCATGTGGCTGTAATTCCATCTGAGCATATCTGCATAGGGGCTTCCATGAGCACGGTGGCAGGAAAGGCACATTACCTGGTCTGTCCCTGGTGTAACAGTCTGACTCGGCCCTATGTGCATCGTTTAGGGTCAATGCATCGTTTAGGGTCAAAGCTACATTATTCATTTTAGGGGTCTTGCTATACTCAAAATGTCCAT
>DTXE01000518.1 GCA_012962595.1 Syntrophaceae bacterium
ACTTAAGTAACTAATTTTAGGAGAAGTACCTTGTTTGCCAATAAATTTTTTTTGAGATGTTTTATGATACACTTCAACATGGGCATCACCTCTTTTGGTATTTGATGCTGGGGATTTGGAATTTAAACTGGAGGAGCTATTTTCACATGAAAAAGCGAATAATTAATTTGAATATCATCCCCATGCATTTTTACCCCGGTAGAAAAATTTATTCTAACGGGGTAAACATGGGCATCACACTTGAGCCCTTCGATTACCTCCTAACACAATAAACTTGATTTTTTAGAAACTCCTGGGCCAAGGGTAGGCTAAGAGAACTTAGTGATGAAATTAAGGAATCCAAAATTGTCCAAAAATGGTGGAAAGATAAACGAATAAGATAGAAGTGTCTCATGGAAGCTAAGCTAGAGAACCAAAAACATAATCCAGTAGGGGCTGTAATGGTAGTGGGTGCTGGGATTAGTGGGATACAGGCTTCCCTGGATCTGGCCAATTCAGGGTTTAGGGTCTATTTGGTAGAAGAAGGACCGGCCATTGGCGGAAAGATGGCCCAGCTCGATAAGACCTTCCCTACTAACGATTGCTCCATGTGTATCCTGGGCCCTAAGTTTATAGAATGCGAACGTAACGTCAATATAAAGATTATTACCATGGCTACTATTAAGGATATAGAAGGTGAGGCTGGTCACTTCAAGGTCCGTATACTTAGAAAACCAAGGTATATAGATGAAGAGTTATGCAACAACTGTGGTATATGTATTGAGTACTGTCCGGTTAGGGTGCCTGATGTCTATAATCAGGAACTCTGCACTACCAAGTGTATGCATATTTACTTTCCACAGGCCATACCTGCTGTACCTCTTGTAGACCCGAATCACTGCCTCTTCCTTAATATGCAAGAATGCAAGATATGTGCCCCTACTTGCAAAAGAGAGGCTATAAATCTTTATCAGGAGGAGGAAATATCAGAGCTAGAGGTGGGGGCTATAATATTAGCATTGGGTTACGAACCCTTTGATCCTATGCTCAAGCCTGAGTATGGTTATGGTAGGTTTAAAAATGTGATAACTAGCCTAGAGTTTGAAAGGATACTCTCAGCATCCGGTCCTTTCCGAGGACACATCCAAAGACCTTCAGATGGAAGAGAACCAAAGAAGGTGGCATGGATACAGTGTGTGGGATCCAGGGATGTATCCATTGGACGTGGGTACTGCTCTTCTGTCTGCTGCATGTATGCCACCAAACAGGCCATTATTGCCAAGGAACATCAGGACACCTTGGAACCTACCATATTTTTCATAGATCTGAGGGCACATGGTAAGGAATTTGAAAGGTATTATGAAAGGGCAAAAGAAAAATACCACGTTCGTTATATCAGAAGTATGGTTTCCTCGGTCAAGGAGCTACAGAGAACTAAAAATCTTTTGGTTACTTATAACTTAGAAAACAGGGATTTTCGGGAGGAAGAATTTGATCTGGTAGTTCTCTCTATAGGAATGGGTATGTCTTCTACTATAAAGAAACTCGCTCAGGAACTTTCAATAGACTTGAATCACTACGATTTTTGTAAGACAGAACTATTTTCTCCTCTTCACACCTCAAGACCTGGTATCTATGTATGTGGTACCTTTTCAGGCCCCAGAGACATCCCAGATTCGGTAATGCAGGCAAGTGGTGCTGCCTCTGAAGCTGAAGGCCTGCTATCCTCTGCAAGGGGAACCTTGATAGAAACCATTGAGAAACCAGAAGAGAGAGACATAAGTGGTGAGGAGCCAAGGATTGCCGTTATCGTATGTAACTGTGGAACCAATATCGCCAGTGTAGTAGATGTGAAGGAAGTAGCCCGATATGCACAAACCCTTCCCAATGTGGTTTATGCTACAGATAGTCTCTTTGCCTGCGCCAAGGACAGCCAAGAGATCCTAAAGGAAATCATAGAGAAATATAACTTAAATAGGGTTGTGGTGGCTGCCTGCACACCTAGAACCCATGAATATCTGTTTCAAGAGACCATTAGGGAAGCAGGACTGAACCGCTTCCTTTTTGAAATGGCAAACATTAGGGAACATTGTTCTTGGGTTCACTCTTCCCATGTAACCAGGGCTACAGAGAAGGCCAAGGATTTGGTTAGAATGGCAGTAGCCAAGGCAAGGTTGTTAGAACCGTTAGAGCAGAAGTTTTTAGAAATCAACCATGAAGGCCTTATCATCGGAGGAGGTATAGCCGGTATGATAAGTGCCCTCAGCCTGGCAGACATGGGATTTAGGGTACACTTGGTAGAAAAAACCGACCAGTTAGGAGGTATGGCCAGAAAGATTAACCACACACTGGGAGGTACCAACATACAAAGCTACGTTGAGAGTCTGATAGAGAAGGTTTCAAAGCATCCTTCTATTAATATCTATTTAAACAGCCAGGTTGTGGGGGCCTCAGGTTTCCTGGGAAATTTTAAGACAAAAATAAATGGAAATTCTGGTGAGAGAAGTATAGATCACGGAGTTGTCATCTTGGCTACCGGGGCTGAAGTTTTAAGGCCTAATGAATATCTCTATGGTGAGAACCCAAATGTCCTTACCTCTCTAGACCTAGAAGAAGCC
>DTXE01000519.1 GCA_012962595.1 Syntrophaceae bacterium
CCAAATTCCAAACAATGTTTGGTATTTGATGCTTGGGATTTGGAATTTAAAGAAAAGGAGCTAGCAAAAAAGAAATCCTCCTACCTTCAAATAAGAGACTATTTTCACATGAAAAGGGCTAGAAGGCTGGAAAGTCTTTACACCTTTGAGTTTACCAGGAAGGGTTTGGTCTTGAGCCTTATAGGTGGTTTTTTTATCCTTCTCTGGATGTTTATCCTAGGTGTTTTGGTAGGTAGGTATCTACCCTCTCCTTATCTTGTGGCGGAGTTACCCCAAGAGTTTCACCGGGAGACCATCGGACCACGAGTTAAAAAAGAGATACCTAGCCCTGAGCTTACCTTTCATAAAACATTATTTAAAGATGTGGATCAAGTGAGGGTCATACAAGGATATTTCTCCGTACAGGTGGCTGCCTTTAAAAACCTGGAGAGTGCCCAAGTCATGGTCCAAAGATTGAGGCGCAAGGGATACCATGCCTATATAGCCACCTCAGAAATTGCTCATAAGGGAGCCTGGCATAGAGTAAGGGTAGGCCATTTTAAAACAGAGGAACAGGCAAAGGCCTTTGTATCCAAGATAAGCAAGGCTGAGGGTATAAAAGGGGTCCTTATAGTTAAAGAAGCCGAGTAAGTCTTATTTTTTATGATTGGGAAGATAAGGTTTCAACATAGCTGGTAACTACCTCTGATGCCCTTTCCTTTTTGAGGAATCTTATTTTTTTAAACAATCTCTCACAATCCTCATAAGTCAACCTTTCTACTAGATTACTTAGTTTTATTTCTTCTTCGGTGTGAGGAAATTCAGAAGAGTCAAGTGGTATCTCATCTTGGGTTAAAAGCTTTATGAAGATTAAACTCCTAGCAGCCAGCAAATCTTCGAGTGCCTTATTTCCTTTTTTACCAAATCTATACCTTAATGTAAGAATGTCTCCAGGGGAGAGAATCTGACGAATGGACTTTCCGGTTAGTTTTTCGATCAAATGACTTTGTAAGAAAACCGGTTTCACTTTAACATCATCTCCCAATTCTCTCTTTAAGTTTATGAACATGGGAAAGTGTAGATAACCCACCTCAACATAAATATCTCCTTTGGTATCTTTTGCCTGATTAGCGATAGCCCTAGCCCTCATCCTCTCCCTCAATCTTCCCCTATGAGCATCTGCTTTGGCGAACTCTTTTACCCCCTCAATCACCTGTTCAAAGGTACCAAGCAGAGTTTTGGAGTAATAATTAAGTAATGTCTTGGTGGCCTTGCTCTCGCTAAGGTAAACCTCCCTTTTTATAGGAATCTTAAGGATTTCATCTGGAGACACACCCCTTACCAGCATCTCATGGATTTTCTCTAATATCTTAAGATAAGGCTCAACCTGCTGAATCACTCTCCCTTTTTTATAAAGCTCTCTTAAGACTATACACATCATTTTGGAATACTGGGGAAAGGCGGTTTCCAGGTCCTCAATATATTCTTCTATGGTCAATTCAGATCTGAGCATCCTGTCAAATCTGGGATGTGGCGGCTCCTCTAATAGGATTAGATCGTGCCTTTCCATCTCCGCCCGCATAAAATCTAAAAACTCTATCCTGTGAGAAGAAAGACCAAGGGTTATCATGACATTCCAAGGTTATCTATACGAAACTTGTTGACAAGAAGATGAGCCTGTCTGATAGGTTCGGGGAGTCTATAGCCACGAACACATTGTAAAACTATGTTAATACTTTCGTCTAATGTAATTCTATGCCCTGGAGAGATGATTACCGGCTTTATACCTGATTTGGTTCTCAGGACAGCACCGATGACCTCATCTTTGTTCTTAAGATAAGCGAAGGAGCCTACTTCTTTGCCCACTGGTCCACTTTCTCCTATAAGTAAAGTTTTGGCACAGCCGATGGCCGGTATGTCTAGAAATAGACCCATGTGTGAGGCAAGACCAAGACCTCTAGGGTGAGCAGTCCCCTGGCCGTCAAATAAAACCACATCTGGGATAACATTTATCTTCTTAAATGCCTTCAGGAGGATAGGGGCCTCTCGAAAGGATAAAAGGCCCGGGATGTAAGGGAAACGAACTTTATCTTGAGCAATCTTGTATTCCACTAAAGACAGGCTGGGGAGAGCTATGATAACTACAGCCCCATACAATCTGTTGTTATTTTTGGCATAAGAGACATCGGCCCCTGCTACTAATCCCACTTTTCTTCTAAGTCTTGTAAAAATAAGTCTCTCTTTTAATGTCTCCTGAACCTTGAGAGCCTCACGGTATCCTAGATCCCAGCGGTGCAATTGTCTTATTTTCACTTAAAAATAGCCTTCTTACTCAACTACTACTCGATTTTGCCTCATTTCACATGAACCCTCATGGCCCTTTGGGCCACAAAGAAGAATGAAAATGCAATATAGGCAG
>DTXE01000520.1 GCA_012962595.1 Syntrophaceae bacterium
CTCTTTCATATATCTAATTTTGAATTTTGCCGGCCAATTTTTCATTTTAAATTTCTAGTCCAGCTTTGTCATTCCTCGGAGTCATCTCTTAGACCCAGAGTCCTTTGCCGTAACAGGTGATCCACCAAAACCAGACGCACCATGGCCTCGCAAACCGGTACGATTCTTGGTATGGCCGAGACGTCATGCCTGCCCTTTACCGAAATGGTGGTAGGTTTCATGTGGACATCTACCGTATCCTGTTCTATTCCAATAGAGGGAATGGGTTTAACAGCAACCCGAACAATGATATCATCTCCATTGGAGATGCCGCCCAAAATGCCTCCCGCATTATTACTCCTAAAGCCCTGGGGGGTGATCTGGTCATTATTAACCGAACCCAACATCCTTGCTGCAGCAAAACCTGACCCAATCTCCACACCCTTAACCGCCCCAACGGACATTAAGGCCTTGGCCAATTCCGCATCTAACTTGTCAAAGACCGGCTCCCCCAAGCCGGCTGGGCAACCCTTAGCCACAATCTCTACAATACCGCCAATAGAATCACGCTCACGTTTAACCTCCACAATACGCTTTTCCATGGCCTTAGCGGCCTTCCTGTCGGGACAGAAAAGTTCATTCTTATTTATCTCTTGGAAATCCATGACCTGAGCCCTTATCCCTCCCAGTTCCAAGGTGTAGGCAAAAACATTAATACCTTCCTTTTCCAATACCTTCTTGGCTACGGCACCCGCTGCTACCCGTGCCACCGTTTCTCTAGCAGCGGCCCGACCGCCACCCCGATAGTCTCGGATACCATACTTTTTAAAATATGTATAATCCGCATGACCTGGTCTAAAGGCCTCCTTAAGGGGCTGGTATTTGCTGCTATCCACATCCTTGTTGTAGATAATAAGAGATATGGGGGTCCCAGTAGTTTTTCCTTCGAATACCCCTGATAGGATTAATACCTCATCGGGCTCTTTTCTGGGACTGGTAAGTTTAGACCGTCCCGGGCGCCTTCTTTCCATCTCTCTCTGGATATATTCTTGAGAAAGCTCAATATGGGGTGGACACCCATCAATAACCGCACCCAATGCTAATCCATGAGACTCGCCCCAGGTAGTTACTTTAAACGCCTCACCAAAGGTATTGCCAGCCATTTAATCTCCTTTAGTTTCTAGTTGGTTGATGATTTCATTTACGATTGATTCTACATCCTTGGAGGTGGTATCTATGGAAAAATCCATGGCACTTTTATAAAAAGGCCTCCTGGCCTTTAAAACCTCTTCTATTTCCCCATAGGGGTCCTTTCCGGTTAGGCCTGGTCTTTGCCCTTCTGTCTTTTTATCAGACCGCATACGATGGAGTATGGTCTGAGTGCTTGCCTCAAGCAAAATGACCACACCATTTTTCTTAAGATTCCCCACATTATGTGTATCTAGAACCACTCCACCCCCTGCTGCAATAACCTTTCTGTCCATAGAAGAGAGCCTTTTTATAGCCTCCTTCTCCAACCTTCTAAATTCGTCCCAGCCTGATCTTGAGACTATATCCTTTATGGAGGAGCCAGCCTTTCTTTCTATATACTCATCTACGTCGATAAAATCGAGGTTTAACCTCTGGGCAAGCCCCTTCCCCACAATGGTTTTTCCAGTACATCGATACCCAATAAGAACGATGTTCATAAAGGTTTCCGTTTTCTATTTTACCTTCCCCCTACATACAGACCTTCCAATCTTTCCCAGAAGTCAGGGAATGATTTTTGGACACAACC
>DTXE01000521.1 GCA_012962595.1 Syntrophaceae bacterium
GAATTTCAATCCCTGCCTATATTGCATTTTCATGCTTCCTTGTGGCGCGAAGGGCCATGAGGGTTTCTCCATTTTTCCTGGGCTTCTTGAATTACAGCCCGGTTGTTGACAGGGGAATCCTTTTAGCCTACGATATAAATATGAAAACCGAACACCGGTCGGATAAGGGTAGCTTAAAGGGTCTTTTCTCTTGGCTCAGAGGCAAGGGCCGAAAAGGGGTACCTTCCGATATAGAGGCAGCCATCCACCAGTTAATTGATGTCGGTGAGGAAAAGGGAGTTATCCATGAAGATGAAGGAGAAATGATCCAAAGTATCTTTGAGTTCAGAGATACCGCTGCCAAGGAAATTATGGTTCCAAGGACCGATATGGTGGCTATTGATTCAAAGGCCCCTATATCACAGGTAATACAATTAATTGTGGATAAAAGGTATTCAAGAATACCCGTATATGAGAATGATTTGGACCATATCCTTGGAATCCTCCACGTGAAAGATCTTCTAAGATACTGGGGCAATCTGGATATTTCTCTTGACCAAATAATGCGCCCCCCATTTTTTATTCCGGAGACAAAAAAGGTGGGGGATCTCCTTAAGGATTTAAGAAACAATAAGTCCAGCATAGCCATTATCCTTGATGAATATGGTGGAACCTCGGGGCTAGTTACCATTGAAGATATAGTTGAGGAAATTGTGGGCGAAATCCAAGATGAACATGACATCGAAGAACAAAGGATTATTGAAGTGGATGCAAATACTGTGGTGGCCGATGGCAGAGTGGATGTAGAAGAATTGGAGCACCATTTTGATGTGGAAATACCTCAAGGCAGATTTGAGTCAGTGGGAGGATTTATAACACACATATTGGGCAAGGTTCCTAAGGTTAATGAAACCATAAGATTTAGGAATCTTGAATTCACCATTGAATCAGCCGATGAACGAAGGATAAAAAGGGTAAGAATAAAAAGAAATTTGGGCAGGTAATTTCTTGAGAGCGTTGCTAGGAACTGACTACCAATTACCCAATCCTGTGTGATGCAAACTGCCACGGGCAGTCTTTTCTTTTATACCAAATGAAGCTAAAGGATATACTCCTTTCCATTTGCTCCGGTCTGTTCCTTACCTTAAGTTTCCCTAAATTAGGGTATGCCTACCTAGCATGGGTTGCTCTGGTACCCTTATTTTGGGCCCTACGTGGAAAGAGCCTTAAGTGTAGCTTTTACCTGGGTTATATAGTTGGTTTTGTCCACTTCTCAGGAATTCTCTACTGGATCGTGCATGTGGCTACCACGTACGGCAACCTCCCCTATCTCCTGGGTATAGTAGTAATGGCTCTTTTGGTGCTTTATTTGAGTGTTTATATCGCTATCTTCGCCTTGCTCTTTAATTTTTTTGGGAAAGCCGGCCTTAATCAAGTATTATGGGCACCAGTCCTTTGGGTATCTTTAGAATACATAAGATCCCTGGCCTTAACCGGTTTTCCCTGGGAAAATCTAGGTTGCTCCCAGTTTTCTGTATTGAAGATAATTCAAATTTCCGATATATTTGGTGTGTATGGAATCTCATTTCTTATTGTACTCGTGAATGGCCTCATCTTTTATGTGTTATGGGAACCCATTCCTTGGTTTCAAAAAATTAAAAGATATGAGGTTTTCCTAACCCTAGCAACAGTATCATTAACCTTTTTATATGGAGGTTTTAGGATAAATCATATAGAATCCCTAGAAAAAGAGGCCACACATCTTAAGATAACCTTGGTTCAGGGATGTATCGATCAAGCAATTAAATGGAATCCTTCATATCAAGAAGAAACTGTTAACATTTACCAACATCTAACATTAGATGCCAAAAAGGATTCGCCCGATTTGATTATCTGGCCGGAGACGGCTACCCCATTCTATTTCCTTAAAGAGCAGGAATACTCTCCTATAATCCTTGATACTGTGAAAAAGACCGGTAGCTTTCTCTTGTTAGGCAGTCCAGCCTATGAGGTAGAAGATGGCGAAACAAGAATATTTAATCGGGCATATCTCATATCGCCCGAAGCAAAGGTGGCAGGCATCTATGATAAAGTGCACCTAGTTCCATTCGGTGAATATGTTCCCCTGCAACGATTCTTACCCTTTGCAAAAAAACTGGTGGGTAATGTAGGTGTAGGTGATTTTTATCCTGGGGAAAGTAGTAAGGGTATGCCTATCTCTCAGGGCAAATTGGGGGTACTTATCTGTTTTGAAAGTATCTTTCCTGAACTAAGCCGAGATTTGGTCAGGAATGGGGTTAATTTATTAGTTAATATCACCAATGATGCCTGGTTTGGTCGGACCAGTGCCCCATATCAACATTTTTCCATGGCGGTATTCCGGGCTGTTGAGAATCGGGTACCTTTAGTAAGGTGCGCAAATACTGGGGTTAGTGGCTTTATAGATCCATGTGGAAGGATTAAAAAGACCTCACCACTATTTGAAAGACTGAGTATGACAGAAAGTGTTAAGATGATGGGGATAAAGAGCTTCTATACCCGATACGGGGATGTATTTGCAATACTCTGTCTATTTGCCTCAATTCTATGGGGAATGAAAGGACTTTTAATTCTGAAGAAAGGGGTAGAATATGATAAGTGAGTTGGCCACAAAAATAAAGGACCTGGAAACGAGATTAAACGAACTTCGAGGCTATCTTTGACCTTGATGGAAAGATAGCTCGTCTTAAACATTTAGAAAGGGCTATGGCCAAAAAGAGTTTCTGGGATAATGCCGATACAGCAACCAGACTCCTCAAAGAAAAGGCTACCCTTTCAGAAACTGTAGAGGGCTGGCACAAAAAGAACCAGGAACTGGAAGAGTCTAAAATCCTCCTGAAACTAGCAGAAGAGGAAGGAGACCTAGAGACTGCACAAGAGATAGATGTCAAACTAAGGGTCCTTGAGAATGAAATTACAGAGATGGAGCTTAAGAATGTGATGCAAGAGGAAACTGATCGCAATCCTGCCATTGTCACTATCCATTCAGGGGCTGGTGGAACAGAGGCTCAGGATTGGGCAGAAATGTTACTAAGGATGTATCTCAAATGGGCTGAGAAGAGAGGTTTTAAGGCCCAAATCATCGATCTTATGCCCGGTGATGAGGCTGGGATAAAGAGTGTCACATTTACGCTCGACGGTGACTATGCCTACGGACTCCTTAAAAATGAGAGCGGCATTCACCGACTCATCCGTATTTCACCATTTGATGCGGGAAGACGGAGACATACCTCCTTTGCCTCAGTCTTTGTTTACCCAGAGATAGATAAAACCATCACTGTTGATATAAGGGATTCCGATTTAAGGATTGATACCTACAGGGCTTCAGGAGCGGGTGGTCAACATGTTAATAAGACCAGCTCGGCGGTAAGGATCACCCATCTTCCCACAGGTATTGTAGTCCAATGCCAAAGTGAAAGGTCTCAACACCGGAATAAAGAAACCGCTATGAAGGTACTCAAATCCAGACTTTACCAACTGGAGAAAACGAGAGAGGCAGAAAAAATGCGACAGATATATGAGAGCAAAGCAGAAATAGCATGGGGTAGCCAGATCAGATCTTATGTAATGCAACCTTACAGGATGGTTAAGGACCATAGGACCAATTTGGAAGTAGGGAATGTAGATGCTATCTTGAATGGGGAGATTGATGCCTTTATCAGGACATCCCTTTTATCACGCTCATCTAATATTAAGATGCGAGATGTCTTTAAAGATAAGGGACATGAGACTACTAAAGCAAGAAGAGTATAGAAGGTAGAAAGGAGCAGGTTAATGGTGATTAAATATAATCTAGAAGAATTGAAATCATTTAAAGGTGGAGATTTTCTGGTGGCTAGTCTCTATCTTAATGTAGATGGCAATAAATATCCAAAGAAGGAGTATACCATTTCTCTTAAGGGCCTCCTCAAACAGAGCCGAAAGGAGATTGGGAGAAAGACCAAATCCAGGCAAGCCAAAGATGCTGTAGAAGAAGACCTGAGAAAGATAGAAAGGTTTGTGCTTTATGATTTTCAAAGAGCAAATCATAAAGGGCTAGCGGTTTTTTCATGTAGTGGAAATGAGTTTTGGCAGGTGTATAGGCTTCCCAGGCCCATTTGTGACACATTGATTGTAGATCGTGACCCCTACACTCGTCCTCTTACAACCCTCCTTAATGAATGCCACAAATACTGCACTATTCTGGTCGATCACAAAAGGGCCCGAATATTTGAAGTATATCTAGGAAACATAAAGGAGCATTCCTTTATCTTTGAGAATGTGCCCTCAAAGGTTAGGGAGGCGAGATGGTATGGACCTGAAGAAAGACGGATAGAAAGGCATACTGATGATCTCCTAAGGCACCATTATAAAAAGGTGTCAGAGGTCACTTTGGATTTCTTCAAAAGAAAGCTTTTCGACTGGCTGATCCTGGGTGGATCCCAAAAGGCCATTCAGGAATTGGAAGACACCTTACATCCTTACCTTAAAGAGAAAATTGTGGATCGAGTATTTATGGATCTCTCCCTCCCTGTGGGGGAAGTATTGGAAAAGACCTTACAAATAGAAAACAAGGTAGAGAGGGGGTATGAAGAGAGATTGGTTCAACAACTAATGAATCAAATAGGCTCTAGTAATTTGGGGGTGGGAGGCCTGAGCGATACCCTTTTTGCCCTCTCACAAGGACAGGTGCATATCTTGCTAGTGAGTGATGGATTTAGGGCCCCAGGTTTGGTGTGTGAAGAATGTAAATATATGGCTATAGATATTAAGAATTGTCCCATCTGTGGCACGAAACTAACTAAAGTGCCAGATATTATAGGTGAAGCAATCTGTGTAGCCATAGCACAGAATTGTCAGGTAAGACACATCTCACAAAATAGTGAGTTGGAAAAGCTGGGAAATACCGGTGCTATATTGCGATTTAAAACCTAACAGACAAAAGATAATTATTTACTAGCAAAAGGCTTGAGATTATGGTACATATCTTCAAAAATGAATGTGGAGGAGGTTGGTTAAGTGATAGAAAAGGTTAAGGCGGTTTTGGAAAACATTAGACCAGCGCTTCAGAGAGATGGTGGAGATGTGGAATTGGTGGATATAGTTGATGGCGTGGTTAGGGTAAGACTTAAGGGGGCCTGTGGAGCCTGTCCTATGTCTACCATGACCCTTAAACAGGGTATAGAAAGATACTTAAAGCAGCAGATCCCAGAGATAACTAGTGTGGAGGCTATTTAGGTAGTTGTTGGCGGCATAGTAACCATCAACATTACCTACATCAAAGCCTTTACCCTCTAATAGAACACCCAGAAGGTTTTTATCTTGAGTAAGTCTTTGTAAAAGAGGTACATCGTCTAATTCGCCTCGGACTTGAGGTCTAATAGCATCTATGTAGTGGAAATAATGGGGAAGATAAATACCTACTCCAAAACTTTTGGCCACCGTCTGGCCGGGATCAATTTTAAGGGTGCCTGGACCCTTTTCTGAAAGCTTGTTGACTCTAAATATATTTTTCTCCAAATATGTTATATCTAAAACCCCAACGTTTCCAAATAAATTAGCTTCTTCAGAGCCTACATAAATTACTCCCATTACATTTTGATTATATTTAGCAAAGGCGCAGCTTAACTGGAGGATGGTGGGGGTTTTTGAAAACAGGATAGCATCAGGCATACTAAGGACAAAGGGTTCATCACCAACAAATTCCTTAGCCAGGTAGACTGCATCTGCTAACCCCTTGGGCTGGGATTGATATAAAAAGGTAAGCTTACATTTATGTGATAGATACTCTTTCCAATATTTCATCAGAAAATCACGAATAACGGTCTTTTTTTCATTTATAATGACACATATCTCCTTTATTCCAGAATCAAGGCTCATCTCCACTGTGTGCTGAATCATGGGTTTTGATCCGATGATAAGCATCTCCTTAGGGGTGCCTTTTGTTAGAGACAACATCCTGGTTCCCAGACCTGCTGCTGGGATAATGGCCTTTTTCACTAATTGCATGTTCACTATTTTAGCAAATATCCTCTCAAAATCTAGCCAGTAAAATGGCTGAGGTTTCCGCTGGCTTTCCCCTTCCTGCTCACCTCGATGGGTATCCCACTGCACACATATAAATTTTGCTCAGAGACAAAGGGGGC
>DTXE01000522.1 GCA_012962595.1 Syntrophaceae bacterium
ATTGTTGGCCCAGGGACGGTGGGCCTTTCATCACCTTGCCTTTAGTATTTACCAAACACCCTGATAGTGGAATCCGCAATGTAGGCATGTACCGTATGCAGGTTTTCGATAAGAACACCACAGGTATGCACTGGCATCCCCATAAGGGTGGGGCCCAACATTACCGTGTTGCAGAAAGACTTGGGAAGAGATTAGAGGTAGCGGTGGCTATAGGCCCTGATCCCGCTACTACCTATGCTGCCACCGCACCCCTTCCTGAGGATATAGATGAAATGGTGTTTGCTGGATTTATAAGGCAAGAACCAGTAGAGATGATAAAATGCTTAACCATAGATCAGGAGGTTCCTGCTGAATCACAGATAATTCTGGAGGGATACGTAAATCCACATGAGCGAAGAATGGAGGGACCTTTTGGGGACCATACTGGTTACTACTCGCTACCATCTGAATATCCAGTTTTTCATGTCACCTGTGTCACCCATAGGCGCAATGCCATTTACCCCGCTACCATCGTAGGAAAGCCACCTATGGAGGATTGCTATATGGCCAAGGCCACCGAACGGATCTTTCTGCCCTTGATCAAGAAACAATTACCAGAAATTGTAGACATAAATCTTCCCATAGAAGGAGTCTTCCATAACGCAGCCTTTATCTCCATAGATAAGCGCTACCCAGGGCATGCCAAAAAGATAATGCAGGCCATATGGGGAATGGGACAACTTGCGTTTACCAAGATGCTATTTATTTTTGATAAAGAGGTAAATGTCCAGAATATATCAGAGGTCCTATGGCGTTTAGGTGCCAATGTGGATCCTAAGCGCGATACCATCTTTGTTGAAGGGCCTGTGGATGCCTTAGATCATGCTGCCCCCAGACCTTCCTTAGGCAGTAAGATGGGAATTGATGCCACCCGTAAATGGAAAGAAGAGGGTTTTGAAAGGGAGTGGCCTGAAACTATCGAGATGGATGAAACCATAATAGAGAAGGTGAATAACCTATGGAAAAGGCTAGGACTGGATTAACATCAGGGTATATACTGGCCATTACCGGTGCCAGTGGGGCCATTTATGCCAAGAGATTTATAGAATATTTTTCTAAACATCAAATGCCACTTAACTGTATTATCTCGGATGCAGGTAGGAGGGTATGGGAGATTGAGCTAGAAGGCAATATTAAGAATATGCTCCCCACTTCCATTCCGCTCTATAGCCAGAACGACCTTGCGGCCCCCATGGCTAGTGGATCATTTCTGACCCTGGCCCAGGCCATGGTTATCCTCCCTTGTTCCATGGGCACTTTGGCAAACATCGCCCAGGGCTTAGCCAGCAATCTTATATCAAGGGCAGCCGATGTAATGTTAAAGGAAAGACGCCCATTAATCCTTGTCCCTCGAGAAACTCCCTTAAATAGGATTCACCTCCAAAATATGCTTAAGGTGAGCGAGGCTGGAGCCATTATTCTTCCGGCCATGCCCGGATTTTATCATAGACCCCAAAACATTCAGGATATGGTGGACTTTCTGGTGGGCAAGATCTTGGATACCCTAGGACTTCCCCATGAGTTCTTTAAACGGTGGGGTTCTGAGAAGTAGTTTAGGTATCAAACTACCGGATAAGTTCAACTGGCAATAGGTGTTATATCTCCCTTCTCAGAAACCGGTGGTCAGAAGGAAAAAGGGGAAATGTGAAGATGGGGCTTTTGGGACAGGTTATCAGGAAGGTAATATTGATACTTGAAATGATCAAGTTTGAGCATACCATATTTGCCCTGCCCTTTGCCTTTATGGGTGCCATCCTGGCCCGACACGAAATTCCTTCTTTGAACAAAGTCCTTTGGATTCTCATGGCCATGGTAGGAGCAAGGTCTGCTGCCATGGCCTCTAACCGGTTAATAGATGCGCAATTAGATGCCCAGAATCCTCGAACCCAGATGCGGGCATTACCCCAAGGTCTCATTAGCAAAAAGACGGTAAAGGCATTTATAGCCACCTCCAGTATACTTTTCTTCGTTTCTGCTTATAAACTAAATAGATTAGCCTTCTATCTCTCTCCACTGGCGTTGATAATCGTGCTCCTCTATCCTTATACTAAGCGATTTACCTGGGCCTGTCATATCTATTTGGGCCTATGTTTAGGAATGGCACCGGTGGGAGGATGGATTGCCATCAGTGGAACATTGGAGCCACTACCTCTGTTACTAGGTCTGGGAGTGATTTTCTGGGTAGCAGGCTTTGACATACTGTATGCAGCCTTGGATTATGAATTTGACAAAAAAGTAGGAATCTATTCCTTACCCGTGCATGTTGGTATGAGAAAGGCCCTTTGGATATCTAGCTTCCTCCATTTTATTACCTTCTTATGTTTCCTTCTAATAGGTTATTGGGCTCACTTGGGCAAGGCCTATTTTTATGGGATGGGGGTAATTTTTCTGATCCTTATAGTGGAGCATGCTATTATTTCCCCCAGTGATCTATCCAGGGTCAACCATTCCTTCTTCACATTTAATGGAATAATCTCCGTGCTGCTCCTGGTTGTTACCGTGATGGGTTTATAATAGAAGATTTGCCCTTGGCTTCCTTGGAGTGTAAGCTATAAGCTATGAGCTAATAGCTACTATGGTATGTTCATTATCTCCTGTTTACACTCATTAATTGCGTTATGATACTGTGAGTCCAGTTGAGTCTTAACCTTGCGCCACTCCTCTTGAAACTGGGGATGTTTTTCCACATCAATTGCTACTCTCATTGATATGCCCATCTTCTGCACTGCTTGCTGAAACTTTGACTGAAAATCCCTTTTGAACATTTCATAAGCCTGCTTTCTTTGGTCTCCTCCTTCCTCCTCATAGTACTTAAAGATCCGCCTCATCTTGGTATAGACATTTTCAAGGGCCACCTTATCTTTCTTCAATAAACCAATTCCTTCCATAGCCTTTTTGTTTTTGCTTTTGGCTTCATTATCTTGAGGCAAGCCGATTTCTCTAAGAAACACCTCTTGAGCACCTTTGGCTATATGATCCTTTGCAATATCATGGTACTTGGCTAATTCTGCCATCAGATTGCATTTACCTTTGAGGTAATCAACTGCTAGCCTCTTTCCTTCGGGGAGGTATTTCCATTTTATAAGCTCTTCTTCAGAGGCCTTACCCAGCTTTTCAGCCTTCTCCATAGCAAGCTCTATAGAACTTTTAATCTCAGCCATTTCTCCTCTCTTTCTAGCTCCATCCGTAATTCCAAAGATTAAAACCGAGGCTATCAGAAAAATATAGGGGTGTCAATCTGGTACCATCCAGAGCTTC
>DTXE01000523.1 GCA_012962595.1 Syntrophaceae bacterium
AAGTATCTGAGGACTAATGGTTCCCGGGGTCTTGAGATGATTCTTTGCATTTTCATATTTGTTTGTGGCCCGAAGGGCCATGAGGGTTTCACATGAAATTAGGAGGGAATGGCAGGTGAGAATCTTTTATGATAAGGATGCAGACCTGGATGTACTCAGGGAGAAAAAGGTGGCTATTATTGGCTTCGGCAGTCAGGGTCATGCTCAGGCACTAAACTTAAGAGATAGTGGGGTTAATGTTATAGTAGCTCAGCGAAAAGGTGGTCCCAATTATGACCTGGCCATTAAGTGTGGCTTTAACCCAGTATCTGCCAATGAGGCTTCGGCCAAGTGTGATATTATCCAGATTCTTATCCAAGATCATTTGCAGGCTACACTTTACAGGCAAGAAATTGAGCCAAATCTAAAAGAGGGGAAAACTTTGGTTTTTTCTCATGGATTCAATATCCACTATGGACAAATAGTTCCACCAAAAAATGTAGATGTAGTTATGGTGGCCCCAAAGGGCCCCGGTCATTTAGTAAGGGAAGAGTACCAAAAGGGAGCTGGGGTTCCAGCCTTGGTAGCTATACATCAGGACGCTAGCAAGCATGCTTTGGAAACAGCGCTGGCATATGCCAAGGGCATAGGGGCTACAAGGGCAGGTGTCATTGAAACTACCTTTAAAGAAGAGACGGAGACAGATTTATTTGGGGAGCAGACGGTGCTCTGTGGCGGAGTAAGTGCCCTGGTTAAGGCAGCTTTTGAAACTCTGGTTGAGGCAGGTTATCAGCCTGAGGTAGCCTACTTCGAATGCCTCCATGAGTTAAAGCTTATCGTGGATTTATTTTATCAAGGTGGTATTAGCTATATGAGATATTCTGTAAGCGACACTGCAGAATATGGTGACTATACCAGAGGAAAACGCATTATTACGGAAGAGACAAAAAGGACTATGAAAGAGATATTAAGTGAGGTTCAAAGCGGGCAGTTTGCCAGGGAGTGGATCTTAGAAAACCAGGCCCAGAGGCCGGTGTTTAATGCCTTAAGAAGGCTAGAGGCGGAGCATCCTATCGAGGAGGTGGGAAAAAGGTTACGGTCTATGATGGCTTGGCTTAAGAAATGAAGGTATATATCCCCATCGCCAAGGAAGGATATCCATTTATCTTTTTGGGGGGAGTCCTTAGCCTCATTGCCTGGCTATGGGGAAAGGCCATTTCTATAGTTCCCTTTTCCATAGTATTGTTTTTGATTTACTTTTTCAGGGATCCAGAACGCATAACACCTGTGGAAAATAAGGGGATCATTTCACCAGCCGATGGAAAGGTGATATCCGTCGATGAACATTTCGAGAATAGATTTTTAAAGGAAAAGGTTGTTAAAATCAGCATATTTATGTCTCTGTGGGATGTTCATATTAATAGAATACCACTGGATGGTAAGATATCAGATATATTTTATAAAACGGGCAAGTTTTTTGCTGCCTTTACCAATAAGGCCTCTAATCTTAATGAACATAACGCCATAATCCTCAAGACTAAAAATAACCGATATATCCTTCT
>DTXE01000524.1 GCA_012962595.1 Syntrophaceae bacterium
AACTTTAAATCCATAAAAGTATTTTTTCTTTGAGGCATTATATCCTTTCAATGAAATATCCCTCCAAAGTTTTGACACAGCGGAAGATCTCAGAAAGGCATTGCTCGCTTTTAAGAGACAGTACAACCAAACTTTCATGACGATCGAATTCGTCACCCTCGTAGATGAAAAAGATGATATAAATAGGGTACAGGCAGGAGGGAGTCTGACAGTGGTCGTGCTAATTTTAGTGGCATTGACCCTGTATCCAAACAGACCTCGCTGTCCGGCCCGTACCCTCGATTGTTCTGTATTATACAATACAAGACGAACGGTAAAAAGACCTGCATTGTGAAAGAGCAATGTAAGGGATTCCAGACGGCGGTGGGCCGCCTCCTGCCTGAAATTTATAAGGCAAAAGGAGGTAAGCCTATGGAAGTCATTGTAAAGAAGAGTGCGGGATTAGATGTGCACAGGAAAAGTGTGGTAGGCACGATAATACTGGAGGATGATGAGGGTAATTTGCATGTGGAGACCAGAGACTTTGGCACTTTTCATAAGGATAGAGTACAGTTAGCGACATGGTTAAAGAGCAATGGGATAGAATTGGTAGTGATGGAGAGCACGAGTGTATATTGGAAGGCCATATATGAGGCATTAGAGCGGGAGAGAATAAATGTTCATGTAGTGAATGCGCGCCATGTCAAACAAGTTCCTGGGCGCAAGACAGATGTGCAAGACAGTCAGTGGTTGGCCACTTTGGCTCGTCATGGTCTTTTACGTCCTAGTTTTATACCACCGAAGGATTTACGGGAGTTGCGGTTATTGACTCGTCGTTGGCAGAAGATCCAGGGGATGCTTGCTGGAGAGAAAAATCGTCTTCATAAGGTCTTGGATGATGCTGGCATACGTCTTGGCACAGTAGTAAGTGATATAAATGGCAAATCAGCTCAGGCTATTATTGATGGTTTAATAGATGGCAAATCACCGTTAGAGCTTATCAATTATGCTCGTGGCAGATTAAGGGATAAGATTCAAGCATTGCAGGAGTCCCTGGAGGGCGATATTAGCGACGCACATCTTTTTCTTTTGCGTCAAATACGGAGTCATATAAATTATCTTGAGAGAGAGCTTTCTGAACTTTGGGAGCAGATAAAGGAGAGGATGATCCCGTACAAAGACCAATGGGAGATCCTTCAAACAATACCTGGGATAGATCAGGTAAGCGCAGCGCTACTCATAGCAGAAATTGGCGTAGATATGAAGAGATTTGGTAATGCACACAAGCTCGCCTCATGGGCTGGAATGTGTCCAGGCAATAATGAGAGTGCAGGTAAGCGTAAAAGTGGGCGGACTCGCAAAGGGAATCGAGCAATAAGGCAAGTACTTTGTCAGATATCCAATGCGGCCTGCAAGACTAAGTCCCAATTTAAGAGTAAATATAAGGCGCTTGTAATACGTCGAGGGCATAAGCGCACAATTATCGCAATAGGTCATAAGATATTACGCATAATATATGTACTGCTAAGCAAAAAGCAGCCATATGTTGATCCAGGAGTCGATTACGAGGAAATTTTAACTAAACGTAATGCCCCTAGGTGGATCAACGCTTTAATAAAATATGGCTTTTTATCACAGCTGACACGACCGAAATTAGCCGCCTAGAAGGCATTTTGGCGTGAGATTAATTAGTTGTTTTTTTAACGATCTTGGAATGGGGGAGTGTGTCGGTCCCAACGGGTATTTTCACGGTAAATAAGCTGTTTCTAGGATATTTTTCCTTATTTTCTAGGCTCCAGACGCAAGTAGGCTGTAACGATCAAGATTATATGCCAAGTTTCGTAGCCCAATC
>DTXE01000525.1 GCA_012962595.1 Syntrophaceae bacterium
CCCATGATAGCCACAATATTACCAGCTCTGGCTTCATCTATCCTTTCTCTCTTATTGGCATGCATCTGAAGGATTCTAGCAACCTTTTCCACCTGCTTTTTGTTGGAATTGAATACCTGTGAGCCAGCCTTTAATACACCAGAATAGACCCTAATGTAGGTCAATTTTCTACCTTGATCCATCATAATTTTAAAGACCAGGGCCGAAAAGGGCGCATTATACAGGCTCTCTCGTTTTTCAAACTTACCGGTAGAGGGATTAAGTCCTTCAATGGGAGGAATATCCAGAGGACTTGGCAGAAAGTTAACAATACCATCTAAAAGGGGTTGTATCCCTCTATTCTTTAGGGCTGCCCCACAGAAGACAGGTACACATTTTAAATTAAGGGTAAGTCTCCTTATACTTTTGATAATTTCCTGCTCATTTACCACCTCTTCCTTCAGATATTTATCCATTATGCCATCGTCCATCTCAGCCAGGTCTTCTATAAGTAGCTCCCGGTATTTCTGGGCCTCACTTAGATAAGTTGACGGAATTTCTATGGTTTCATACGTGGCACCCAAATTCTCATCATTCCAGATGATGGCCTTCATTCGGATAACATCAATGATACCTATAAAATTATCCTCTATCCCTAAAGGAAGCTGAATCAAAAGGGGATGGGCACCTAATCTTCTGCGCATCATTTGGACAGTGCTTAAGAAATTGGCACCAACTCGATCCATCTTGTTGATAAAGGCAATCTTGGGAACGCCGTACTTATCGGCCTGATGCCAGACAGTCTCTGATTGAGGTTCAACACCTCCTACTGCACAAAATACCCCTACTGCCCCATCTAAAACCCTAAGCGACCTTTCGACCTCTATGGTAAAGTCTACATGTCCAGGAGTATCGATGATATGGATTTCATGTCCACGCCACATGCATGTAGTAACCGCCGATGTAATGGTAATACCATGCTCCTTTTCTTCAGGCATCCAATCCATAATGGCTTCGCCATCATGAACCTCTCCCATTTTGTATGATTTGCCAGTGTAGTAAAGAATTCGCTCAGTAATGGTAGTCTTACCGGCATCTATATGGGCGATAATTCCTATGTTTCTGATTCTTTTAATCCTTTCCTGACTTGCCATATCCCCGCACACCTACCTTGATCACATCATACCGTGCACTCACCCTGATAATCGCAACGGATATCATGTCCCCAGGGGTTAAATCTAACCCTTTTTCAAAAGGGATATGTACCTCCAGTAGATACTCTGTTAAAAGAAGATGATATTTTCGGGGTAACCTTTCTAGGACCAGGGCCTCCGTTTCCTCTCCCAACTTACGCTCAAGATATCTTAATAACCAATAGCGAACTCTATTCTGTTTAAGGAAATTGGCCTTCTTATATGCCTCCTCCAGCATGGTGGCCATGTGGTTTAATGCCTCCTCAGTGTAAGGACAGCATTTCCCTCTTAAGGCATGTATCACCTGGCGCTGGACTATTAAATCTAGGTATCGCCTTATAGGGGATGTTATGGCTGTATAAACATCCATTCCCAGGGTACTATGAGGTCTAGGTTCTGTCCCTAGTTGTGTCTTGCTCAGAAGTCGCCTCTGTTTATAATTTAAAAAAAGGTTATTGGTCTTCTCATCTAAAATATTCTCCTGAGGTTCTTCTTGGCTTCTATATATAGAAGGTATACCCCTCTCTTTAAGAAAGCGTGCGCAGAGCCAGTTAGCCAGTATCATAAACTCGGAAACTATCCCCCTGGCCTTAGATTCAGGATCAATCTTTTCTATTCTAATTTGTTGGTAAGTATCATCCACATGAACGTGAATCTCAGGAATAAGAAGAGGCAGGGCTCCTTGACTTATTCTCTTGCGGTTAAGAGTTTGAGTAATGGAAGAGAGTAAATGAATATGGGGATCATAACCTACCATCTCTTCTACTTGCTCATAATTTAAGTGCCTTTTAACGTTAATTATACTGGTACATACCTCATAGGAAATCATATTGTAAGAGGAGTCAAACTCAACAAGGATACTCAATGCGGGTTGGTCTTTTCCTTCTTTCAGGCTTAAGGTATGTTCTGAAAGATCTTCAGGTATCATGGGGATTCTGATATCAGGAAGGTATATGGATGTAGCACGGATTTGTGCCTCTTGGTCAATGATGCTATTTAAAGGAATGTAATGAGAGACATCAGTGATGTGGATTCCCACACGGCACCTATCTCCATCTCTTTCAATGCTCAAGGCATCATCACGATCACGGGTTCCCCACCTATCAATGGTGATAGTAAAAAGAGCCCTTAAGTCTTTCCGCTCTAAATCTGCTCCCACATCTTTAGATATATTTCTTCTAGCAACCTCATGAGCCTCTTCTACTACCCTAGCTGGAAAGTGGATATTGATTTTATAATGGTGGAGCAGTAGATTTTCGTGGGGACTAAAGACCCCCATCTTGACCAATAGATCAAAGGCAACATTTTCTCCGTTTAGCCCAGCCCTTGACAGAATCTCTTTTCCTCTCTCATATCTTGGAGAATCTTTCCCTAGGATGGCTAGCTCTTTAAGCAGGTTTATATACTCCTCCCGATTTTCTGGCGCATCCGTAGCTCTCCCTTCCCATATAGCAGAAAACCACTTGCTTCCTACATTAAGATCCCTCTCCTTTTCTTCATTCCTCTTTATTTGAAGTATAATTTGCTCCACAATCTCAGGAGGGTTGGGGAAAAAGGTATTTCCCTTTAACTTAAAATAGATTTTGTCTTCAAATAGAGAACGGATTACAGCAGATATGTGGTCCGAAGAGATATGGTCATCAAAGGAAAGTTCTGCTAGGGATTGAGCATCGAAGGACATACTTTCTTTATATAGCAGGTCCCATAGTTCACATGGAGAAACCTTCTCTTTAAGCATCTCACGTTTCTTAACAATTTCTCTTATACTTTTGAGAACATCACTTCGGGAAAGATTGCTTAGCCTGTAAGTAGATTGGTGAACTATCCGACTGGGCGGGAGGTTCATCTCGCGATTGGCCTCTGTCAGGATATGAATTTTTCCTCCTTTTACACCTAGACAGACGCCACACATAATCCTCTTATTTTCTATAAATTCAATGACCATTCCTACGTCCATAGTGCATGCCATAAATAAGATGACATAAAAGGTAAAATTCTAAAAATGATTATGGAGTTAGGTCAGCATCTGTCTGGGTAGGTCACCTAGTTTAGATGGATACTCATATAAGACCAGGTATCTTAAGACCACCAGAAATCTTAGTTATCTCCTGGGAAACCATTTCCTGGGATTTTTTTATGACATCATTTACAGCGGCTACAATGAGATCTTCAAGCATTTCCACATCCTCGGACTTGATTATCTCTGGGTCAATTTTGATGGACAAAAGCTCTTGTTTCCCATTGGCCACGGCCTTGACCATACCTCCTCCCACAGAGCTCTCTACGGTCTTGTGGGCCATTTCTTCCTGGATTTGTGCAATCTTTGATTGGAGTTTCTGCGCCTGTTTCATTATTTCTCCTAGGCCTTTTACCATATCTCCTCCTTAAATACTGGCATTCCAAATAAAAGAGCTATTTTCAGGTGAAACCCTCATGGCCCTTTGGGCCACTAAGAAGAATGAAAATGCAATATAGGCAGGGATTAAAATTC
>DTXE01000526.1 GCA_012962595.1 Syntrophaceae bacterium
ATTTGGTATTTTGAATTTTAATCCCTGCCTATATTCCATTTTCATATTTGTTTGTGACTGAAGGTCATGAATGTTTCATAACAATTTCAGTTTTTTAAGATTATCTTTCTTCTGGAACCATATTTGGATGAGATATTCTTTCTGGTCTTCGAAGGCCTGAGCCTGTTTTTCTACCAGTTGCTCGGCCTCTTGAGAATTCATATCCCACGATTCCCTGATAAAGGATGCTACCCGCCCGTGGTAAAGAGGGGTCATTAAATCTAGCAATTTTCTACGATTCAAAGGCCAGTAATGAAAAGTAGCTGCCAGCTCGTATAGGATTTTGACCCAGGTCTCAAGAGGAAGATTGAATCTCTTGTTGCTTGCCCTAAAGGCTTCTTTAACCGCCTTATATGAAGCAGGATCTAATACATCTTTCCAAAAGGCACCAAATTGTTTAAACCCCATCTTGAATTTGTATACTAGATTATCTATATCTATATTGATAGGCTCAGGTTCCATGAATTTATCAAATCCAAAGGTTTGCACAGATACACTACCCTTGACTTTGGTCCAATATTCCTCATTTTCCTCCATTAAGGAGAAAAGAGTCCAAATGACCTGGCGGAACATAGGAGCTAGATGGTCGGCCGGATCTTTGGCGTCATGAATCTTTACCCCCAAGTTTGCCTGACAGATCTTAAACTGGTGAGTGATGGCTTGGGTGGTCATCCAGACATCAATCCCAAACCGAGCTACATCAGTTTCCCATACCGGCTGTGAGATGTAAAAGGCCACTACTTCTTTGGAAAAGGCAAAGTCTCCCCCGATGGGCTGGCGGATTCTTTTACCATATAGGGCTCTAGTCAAGTTGTAGACTATATTGTTAGTGATGGTTCCATCATATTTATGCCTGGAATAAATAGGGGCTACAAAGTGATAACCCTTTTCCAGAATAGGTTCAATAAGGTATTTAATCCAGTCTGAGGTAATACTCCGAATATCTGAGTCTACAATAGCACAGGCCCTTACCTCTAACCTTGCTGCTGCCTCCAAAATGGATCGAACGGCACTTCCTTTGCCAGCAGGTCCTCGATAAATAGAAACTATCTTTTCCTGCCATGGTTTTATCTCAAATTCCTTAGCCACTTCTCGGGTGTCATCGGTAGATCCCCCGTCTGCTATAAGAATAATGTTCTTTGTGGATTTGAAGTGCTTATTTAAGCCGTGGGTAACCATCTGGATGACGTGGGCAATGGTTTTCTCGTTGTTATAGCAGGGAATCCCCACCAAAATGTCACCCCTTTCGATTTCTTCAATCCTCTTTGATGTGTAGGCCCTTAATGCTGATTTATACATCGCTTATACTCCAAAAAAATTGATTTAACTTTAAGGATAAAATGAACCTGTTGTCAAGGAATAGGCGAAAAGGATTTTTTTAGAGCTCTCTAGGAGAAAATGTTGACCAATCTTTCTGGGTAAAATATGATTGGATTTAAGGTTACTGAAAATGAAGGTATACTCTGGGAGTGAATTAGTCTCACTGGCCAAAGATATATTCATGTGTGCTGTAAAAGCAGTAGACCCCTATCACCTGATCCACAAAAATCTCTTTATGGAAGGGAATTTTCTTGTGGTCGGTGGCGAAATTGGGTCGAGAAAGACATTTGATCTCTCTGAGTACCAGAAAATTTTTGTTATTGGTGCTGGAAAGGCTACTGCATCCATGGCTAAGGCCTGTGAGGAGATCCTCGGTGATCGAATTTACAAGGGCATTGTGGTGGTCAAATACGGATATAAAGAACCTCTATCCTCTATAAAAATAATAGAAGCTGGTCATCCTGTGCCAGATGCATCTGGCTTAGCAGGTGCTCAAAAAATCAGGGAGCTCCTTAAGGATTGTGGACAGAGCGATCTGGTCATTTCTTTAATCTCTGGAGGAGGCTCTGCTTTACTTCCCATGCCTCCCTCGGAGATATCATTGGCAGAGAAACAAACCCTTACACAATTGCTCCTTGAGTGTGGGGCAACTATTAAAGAGGTAAATGCAGTCCGTAAACACATATCTCAGACCAAAGGGGGACGTTTGGCTCAGTTGATGTATCCAGCTACTTTAGTAAATCTAGTTCTATCTGATGTGGTAGGAGATGACCTGGATGTCATAGCTTCAGGTCCATTTGTGCCTGATACTTCAACCTTCCATGATGTGTGGGACATCTTTTTAAAATACCACCTATTAGATAGGATATCCCAAAGCATCAAGGATTATATTCAAAAGGGGGTTGAGGGTGTAGTGGATGAGACCCCTAAAGCAGAAAGCCAAGTTTTTGAAAAGGTGCACAATGTAATTATCGGTAATAACCTTACAGCATTGATAGCAGCAAGCCAGCGGGCCAAGTTGCTGGGGTTTAATGTCATGATCTTGTCATCAGCTATTGAAGGGGAAGCCAGAGAGGTAGCAAAGATTCATGCAGCCATTGCTAAAGAAGTCATTACTTCTGGTAACCCTATACCTCCTCCTGCATGTATCATTTCTGGAGGAGAAACTACCGTTACTGTGAAAGGCACAGGGTTAGGAGGTCGAAATCTTGAATTCTGTTTGGCGGTATCTTTAGAAATAGCAGATTTAATGAATGTTGTTGTTCTGAGTGCTGGAACCGATGGCACCGATGGTCCTACTGATGCGGCTGGTGCCATAGTGGACACTACTACTTATTATAGAGCCGTAAAGCAAGGACTTAATCCCCTAGCCTATCTGAAGAATAATGATTCCTACCATTTCCTTGAAAAAGTGGGAGACCTATTAATCACTGGCCCTACCAACACAAATGTAATGGATGTTCGATTAATTCTTACTGCTTAAGGCGATCTTTTTAGATACTGGAAAATAAATAGGCTACCCCAAATCCCAAGTAATTCCCAATACCATACCCTAGGATACCGGCCATTATTCCAGGCAGGATCAGATAATCCCACTTTTTTGAGGATGCCAGAGCCATTGCTGTGCTGGGGCCGCCGATACATGCTTGTGAGGCCACACAGAGAACATCCAAATCTAGGTGAAGCATTTTCCCAAAGCCGAAAATAATGACTCCATGGATTCCCACAATCAGAAGGGTAAAAATGAAGATTATGGGGCCTACTCTAATTATCTTAATGAGATCAGACATAGCCCCTAAGGTGGCAAAGAAAAACAGAAGTACAAATACCCCTAAGTCAAAGCTATTGAGCTTTGGCCGGAGCATCCTTATTTGACCCCCAATTATGGCAAAGGTAGTTACCCATAGTATAGAGGGTATTGACCTTATATATCTTGATATTAGCTCTGAGGTTACAAATATCCCCAACGAAATACTCAACAATTTTGCCAGCTCTATAAGATCAAAATGGACCCACCCAGAGGGGGCGGTTTTATGGTTTAACTTACCCACTCTTTTCTCACTTTTTTGTGTCAGAAATAAACGGCCCAGGCAACCAGGGATAAGAATGGTGGCTACTATCCAAAGGGCAGTGGTCACGTTATCCGAGGCAATACTTGCTGAGAAGAGATGTGGCGACATGTTAAGTCCCTTCCCCACGGCCACAGCGTTCATGCTCCCACCGGTATAGGTTCCTATTAACTGTCCTGCTAGCTTCCATGTCTCCTGGCCTATACTTCTATAAACCAAAAAGTATCCCATAATGGCACCTATTACTGTGCCAAAACACCCCAGGGTAAATGCCAATAGCATCTGTTTCCCTGCCACCCTTATGTGGGCAAAATTTAGGTTGATTAACAGGAAGACAACCGCTAAGGGGACAATATAGCGAAAAACTGCATCATAGAGGGTAGATGATGTGGGTATAATGCCAAAATTAGAAAACAAGGAGGCAAAAATGATTACCAGCAGGGTAGGTCCTACCTTGGTAAAGAGATACCACTTCTTTTCAAGCCAGAGAGAAAGAAAAACCAATATGCTAATGATACATAGCAATCCCAAAGAGTTTTGAATCATGGGGTTTTTAATCTAAACTATCTTGAAATACCTCCTTCACCACCTTTAGGACTTCATCATGAATAAACTTATTCCCTGCTACCACATTTCCGGTCCAGATATGCCGATGACCACCGCCAAAGTCAGTTATTAAGCCGCCAGCCTCTTCAATTAGCACGCTTCCTGCTGCAATATCCCAGGGGCTTAGACCAATTTCCCAGAAGCCATCGCAGCGACCACAGGCTAAATGGGCAAAATCCAAAGCTGCAGAACCTGCCCGTCTAATACCACTCACCCTGTGAAAAAGGGAGGCAAAGGCCTTTAGATAAATATCTAAATACTCCTTTACACGAAATGGAAAACCCGTGGCAAGCAGACTGTCCTTTAATTCAGAGATGTGAGAAACATGGATAGCCTTTCCATTAAGAAAGGCACCCCCTCCTTTTTTAGCATAGAAGAGTTCATCTCGTAGGGGATCATAAATTACTCCCAGGATAATCTCTTGTTTAAACTCTAAAGCAATGGATACGGCAAAAGCGGGATAGCCATGAATGTAATTAGTGGTACCGTCCAATGGGTCGATGATCCACCGATATTGCCCCCTTACAGACTCCTTAGCAGATTCCTCGGAAAAGATGGCATGCTCTGGAAAGCGCTGTTTTATGGTGTTGATTATTAGTCTCTCAGACTCCAAGTCAATCTCGGTTACAAAATCAAACTTCCTCTTTCGCTCGACATCTCTGCTAGTAATTTTTCCTAGATTATCAATTAGTAATTTGCCTGCTAACCTAGCAGCCTTAATAGCAGTGTCTTTCATTCCCACAGAGACCTTTTTATCTATTAAACTATGGAGGTTGAGTATTCAAAGATGACATTATACATGCTTAAAAGCTTAAAGCAAATAAAAACAGGTTTCCCTGAGGGAATATGGTACGGTGGGCGTTTATGTAAAAAATGGTGTTAAAAAGTTAGAATCAGGAGAGGTAACGATGAAAAAATCTCCATATTATAGTAGTGGACTTTTTACTTTTAGTATTTCAACACTTTTTTGTATGTACTCAGCAGGTTATTATTCAACCTTTAAAGAACATGTAGAAGTATGGTCAGATTATTTAGCTGGCAACACGAATCTTTCTGAGTTTGAGCGCCAACGGAATGGGATGGCTGCTTTGATAATCTGTAGCTGAAAGTCC
>DTXE01000527.1 GCA_012962595.1 Syntrophaceae bacterium
CTTCCTCTGCTGTAATAAGGGCTTCTACAGAATCCTTTTCAACATACTCCACATAAGGAACCCAGAGGCTACCTCCCTTGATTCCTGGATACCTGGCAAGCCCCACCTCAGGCTTGATCTTCTTTGCCCTTTTTGCAATACCCTTTAGCCTTTTACTCCATAGATGTGGAAGGTTTTGCTTGTCAATTATACCTTCCAAGTCCTTCGCTACATAGTGGGTCTTCTCATACCATCCAAAACAGAGCATGATGGCCTTTAAAGCCTTTTCTACAGCCTGTTGTGCATGATAAACGGATTTATCAAAAAGATGCATCTCTTTTAATCCCTTGGAGGCATCTATCTCTCTCTGGCTATCCTCAAGCCAGATTTCAATAAAATCTAGATTGCTCAACTTGGACAAATAAGAAACCTCTCTATACTTAATAGGGAATAACCATCCTCTCTCAGTTTTTTTAATACCCTCTTCCCTAATATATCTTTTTGTCTCTTCTATTAGATTCTCCAAAAGGCCATCGGTGTCTATCAGGATGAGACCTTCAGTAGAAATATCAAGGAAAAGAGGATTATGTTTGTTGAAGTTGTCTCTACATTCCTCAGGAGTAAGAAGCACTATCTCTAGAGGATATAAGGTAATATTGTCCTGTATATCTATCATTTGGATGATTCTATCCCTCATTCTTGAAGGCAAAGGTTCTCCAATAATCAAAATGTCTATATCCGAACCCATTTTCCCCTGTCCTCTTGCCCATGATCCAAAAAGGACAGCTCCTTTTATCTCAAAAGAGAGGCTTTCTCTAAGCCCTTGAAACTGATTTCTCAATCCATCGACAACCTTATTCTTCATCTTCTACCATAAGGCTCTAAGCGTAACAACCATAATGGCATGGTTTCCATATCTACAGCTAATCAATCAAAACCTGCTTTGGCCATGGTCTCACCAATAGCACACAACCTCACTTATCAGCTGGGTAGCGGAACATCAATCATTTCAATTTGTGTCCCTGGCAAAGGCTCAACCTCAGCCGAAAGTATATCCTCCGCCCCAATTCTTAAAGATTCTAACAGTTCTTCTCTGGTTCTCTCCTGTACGTTGAACTCAGGGATGTCTACCAACCACCCTATCCACCAATCGTCTGTTTTTTTAATAATTGCCCTTAATTTCATAATTTTTATCTCCTGATAATCCTGCCAAACAAAATCCCAGTCTATGGAAGATGGATGTACAGACGACGTTTTCATTTCCATCAAAATTTGACCCCGACCCCATTTGACCAGCATTTCCTCTTCTTCCCCATAGGAATGTCGCTCTCATATCCTGACTTTTGTCACCACTATGACCCAGATATCACTCTGATTCGTGGGTAGCCCTCAACATTTTAAGTGACATAACATGCATAGTGCATTAAGATTCACAAGAGGTGATAAAAATGGGCAAGGCAATAACCGCTATATATGAGAAAGGACTTATCAAACCCTTAGAGAAACTTGATCTTAAGGAATATCAGAAAATTAAGGTAACTATCGAGGTCTTTCCAAGCGTAGTAAAAAAAACCAAATCCATAATAAAGGCCAAACCTGATGTGGTTAAGGAAGTTGCAGAAAACGATGAATATTTAACTAATCTGAAATCGTAAACACGCTTTCGGAAGTTCCAAGTGGTTTAGAAATATTTGTTGATGCTAACATATTTATCTATCACTTCTCTGGCCCTACCGAATTTACTGAACCATGCTTTAATTTCTTGCTTTGCATCGAAGAAGGCGATTTGATAGGATATACTTCAACTACCGTATTGACCGAAATTCTTCACCGTTTAATGATTATCGAAGCTACTGAGAAACTAGATATAGAACCCAAAAATGCCATTCGTTACTTAAAAAGGCATCCCCAAGAGGTAAAGAAGCTTACCTCCCATCTATCGGTTCCTGAAAAGATCAAGCAAATGGGGCTAAATTTCCTTACTCCAAATGCTGATGACTTGATCGCCAGCAACGAAATCAAAAAGGAATTTGGATTTTTAACCAATGATTCGATCAATCCCTCTATTATGAAAAGATACAACCTTAAAAATATTGCCACTAACGACCCCGATTTTGAAAGGATTGCCTATATACAGGTCTGGAAACCATCTAAAATGCCCTTACCCTAAATCCCCAAATTTCCCAATCTTCTTTTCCCGGTCTAATAAATCCAACAAACCAAATAATGCCCTGTTTCCTTTTGCTCCAATCTCCTAAGCATTGATTGTCAAATGAATTTTGAAGCTTATTTTCCTCTATCTCCTGCTCAATTAAATTTCCATAAACCCCATATTTGATATCAAGAATATTTACTTTTTACGGTCAGACCCCACATCCACTC
>DTXE01000528.1 GCA_012962595.1 Syntrophaceae bacterium
AGCCTTGCCCCTCTTTCCTTCAGGGACTTAACAGGAAGTCTCCCGTGGCGAAGGTGACATGCCTCACAGTCCTTTTTCTCCATAGGTGAATGAATATATGCCTTTTTAAACTCTCCCAATTTCTTACTGTGACACTCCAGGCAAGGTTTGGGTTTAAAGGGTCCTCTAACTCTTCGGGGTGCACAGGTGGAGATAATGGTAAAGATAACGATTCCTAAACCAATCTTAAACCATGGGGCCTTTATAGTCTGTTGAAATTTTTTAATCATGTCTTAAAGATATCAAAATATGTCTTGACTATCCTTAATCTAATGGTTGTGTCAAGCCAAAACTTATTTACCCCGTTAGAAAACATTCTAATGGGGTTTACGTAGCCTTTTCTCCAGTTTGCGGATTGCGTCCTCATTGATCCTAATTTGCGCCCCGATCTTCAATTGGTCGGTATATTCCTTGACTAAGGTATCGTACTGAGCCTTAAAGCAAGCTGACCTAACTGCATCCTTCACACTATCAAATTCTTCCACTTCCTCCTGAGTTTTTGCATCTAAACGAACTATTTGGTAAGTGGAATCCATCTTGAGTATAGGGCTTATATCCCCTACCTTCAAGGTATCCACAATTTCCCTTAAAGGCTCAGACAATTCTTGCCTGGTAAGCCACCCTATAGCCCCTCCCTTGGATGCTGCTGAATCAATAGAATGCCTTTTGGCCAGCCATGCAAAATCCGCTCCATTTCTGAACTGGTTCACTATATCCTGAGCATCGGTTATGGATTTTACAGTGATCTGCCGAAGTCTAAAGCGGACAGGCTTGAGAAAACTCTCCTGGTGCCTCAGATAATAATCTTTCAGTATTTCCTCTGAAAGGGTAATCTGGGGTATAATTACCTTTTGACAAAATGTCTTTTTGATAAGCTGGTTTTTATATCGTCTAATCATCCTATTAAGATCTGGTTTCCTTTCATAGTGTCGGCTGAGTGCCTCATGATCCACTAATTTACGGTCAATCCAGTTATTGATAATATTTTCTCTTAATTTCTCATTTGCTGTTACACCTCTTCGAGAGAGGGCTGTTTGAAATCGCTCTGAGAATTCTCCGGCTGTGAGAATGGCTCCATCCACTTCTACCACAGGTCTGGAGTCCCTTAAGTATTGCCCCAATTCCCCTATTTTAATAGCAGAAAGCACATCTTTATGAATCGTGAGGTCAGCTTTGCTTCGAAGATATTTGAGGTATTCATTACTTCGCCCTTTCTCTTTTTCTTTTCGTAGCCTCTTTTCTATCTGGTTTTTAACTTTATCAAACTCTTCCTCCGGTGCACCCTTTCTCTCTTCTAATTTTAGAACATAATATTTAGATCGATTTTTTATAATACCACTAATCTCCCCCGGTCTTAGCTTAGAAATAGCCTCTTTTATAGCAAAGTCCAGAGAGCCAAATTTAACAGTTCCTATATCACCTCCTTCTTCTCTTGAAGGGTGTATAGAATACCTTTTGGCTAATTCCTCAAAGTCAGCGCCTTCTTGCAACTGTTTCAGAATCTCCTCTGCCTGTTTCTTAGTATTCACCTCTATAAGTTTTATGTGAATCTGCTGGTAATTTTGGTTATAATAGTTGATAATATCGTCTTCGCTAACGCTGACCTTTTTGACAATCTCTTCCTCATGAAGCCTAACCACTGATTCCCTTAAGATATAAGCCCGAATGGCCTGCTGGATCTGAGGATTTTGGTCTAGCCCCATACGATAGGCTTCCTCAATAATTAATCTATCATTGATTAGCTTTTGAATATATTGCGCCAAATCAAGGGTTCCCGCACCAGAGAGATCCTTCTTACGATGGGCTATCTGTAGTGTATACATAACATCTCCTTCGGTAATGGGTACCCCCTCTACAACTGCCAGCACCTTTTCCCTTTGCAACAAAGATGTTAGAGATGCACAGCTAAAGCAAAAGGCCAGCAGAGAGCATAGAGCGCAGAGCATGGCACCATATACCATATTGATCCTGGTTAGCATAGGATCCATTCCTTAAAATCC
>DTXE01000529.1 GCA_012962595.1 Syntrophaceae bacterium
ACATAGAGTAAAAGAATAAATAGCAATGAACCTAACCATGATACCGTCGCATATAATGGACTACTAAAAACCATTGGAAGATCCAATGGTAGTTCGATAACTTTGATTCCATATTTAGCTGGTATGTGGGAGGAATTGGTTGTATCCTCTCCGGGAATGGTTATGATGTGAGTTATCGAGACAAAAACAATGCCTTTGCCCTCTATGCCAAAAGACTTGAGCGAGATAAGGTGGCACCAAAGTTAAAAATCGAATTGGAAGATACTGACGGAAAAGTTGCCAAGGGGAAACTAGCCAAATCCCATCCCCTCTGCTTATCGATTACCTAGTGGCAGGCAGAATAGGCTCCTCCACCCACACTGGTGGAAATAGGTGGCTAGGTGATATAAAGCACTAATCCAGGACCTTCAGGATATAATGGTACCAAGACTAGGGTAAAGCTGCTGGTTGTCCTGAAGATTCTTATAAAGTTGCGGCTCTTAACAACCATGGAGGAAGAGGAATTTGCATTTTATACGCTCTATTTTCCATCTCTTTTACACCCATCTTGCATTCCTCTATGACCCTGCCCTCAAGTTGGCATTGAGAGGCCGGTGGATCGAGTGGCAACTCAGTCTCAAACAGCATTTCCGAGGTGAAAGAAAAATCTTAGAGATAGGCTGTGGCACCGGTGGTCTCCTTGCAGAACTGCAAAAGTATAATCTAAAAATCATTGGGATAGATCAGTCTCACCAAATGGTCAGGATAGCCCTGAGGAAGGTAAAAGATATTGGCAGTCCACTGTTTTTAGTAGTTGCTCAGGCCCAAGCACTACCCTTTAAAAATGACTCTTTCGACACCATCCTCTCAATGTTTCCTTCTGAATATATCCGATGCAGAAAAACCTGGAGGGAGATAAGGAGGCTTTTGGCCCCTGAGGGGATATTTGTCTGCCCTATTTGGGTAAAAATGAGGCCTGGTACATTACATTCCATAGTTCAGAAGATGGTATATGGCACTAATGATCCTGAATTTGAGTCACTGCTCGAGTTGGCAGCCAGTGAGGGTCTTAATGCAAGAATAGAAAAGATAGCAGACAGGGAAGGTAATGTTATGTCCGTATTCCTTTCTAGCTAATGTCTGTCTTGCCAAGGTAAACATTGAAAATATAACCTCAGTTTGCTAAAGTAACCGAAAGTCTTTAATTTTGAGGATTAAGATTGTACTCAGGTAATAATTGAGCAAATTCCAAATGAAACATTCATGACCTTCAGTCACAAACAAATATGAAAATGCAATATAGGCAGGGATTAAAATTCCAAATACCAAATCCCAAATTCCAAACAATGTTTGGTATTTGATGCTTGGGATTTGGAATTTAAAGAAAAGGAGCTAGCAAAAAAGAAACCCTCCTACCTATAGATTGGAGGAGCTATTTTCAGGTGAAACCC